>JAKRSG010000238.1 GCA_022402405.1 Bacteroidia bacterium
TATATTAACTTTAGACAAAGAAGAACGTAAAATGTCGCTTGGCGTTAAACAATTAAAGCCAGATCCATGGGTTAATATCCAAGAAAGATATCCTTTGAATTCTCGTCAGAAAGGTATTGTTCGCAACATGACTAACTACGGATTATTCGTAGAATTAGAAGAAGGTGTTGATGGATTAGTACACGTTTCGGATTTAAGCTGGACAAAGAAAATCAAGCATCCAAACGAGTTCGTAAAAGTAAACCAAGAATTAGAAGTTTTAGTTTTAGAAGTTGATCTAGAGAATCGTCGTTTAAGTTTAGGACATAAGCAATTAGACGAAAATCCTTGGGAAGCATTTGAAACATTATTCTCAGTAGGCTCGGAACACGAAGGAACTATTTTGAAAATTGAAGATAAGAGTGCAATCGTAGCTTTACCATATGGTGTAGAAGGATATGCTCCACTTAAGCAATTACAAAAAGAGGATAAGAAAACCGCTAAGGAAGATGAGGTACTTACTTTTAAAGTAACCGAGTTTAATAAAGATAACCGCAGAATCGTACTTTCACATACCGCTCTTTGGAAAGAAGAAGAAGTAGTGAAGAAAGATGCAGAGGTTAAAACTAAGGAAGCTGAAAAAGAAAAAGTAACCAAAGCTGCTAAGAAAATCAACGAAAGCAATGAGAAATCTACCTTTGCAGACGTAGGTGGTTTAGCAGAATTAAAAGCTAAATTAGAAGGAAAATAATTATAAATCCTTTTCTCAAAAATCCTTCTTAGTGCAAACTAAGAGGGATTTTTTTTGCCATTAATTTCTACTAATTTTAATATCATCTATGTATAGAAACTCCTTTTTGTTGGACGTATAAGATTCATCATCACCACCAAGAAAAACACTAAAAATAAATTTATCAATCTTGAGAGACCTACTATCAGAATAAGTAATGTTATCTCTATAGACATACAATTTATCATCAATATAACCTCTTAAAACACCATTGTTTTTGTTCAAATCATTTATTAGAATCTCTTGTTTTATTACATACCATTTATTGGGCAGAAACTTAAAATATGAAGAATCAGTTTTAAAAAATATACTATCACCAAATTTTCCATTTTGATTTTTGTGATACAACCAAAAGCACAATTTACCTTCACTCCAAAACATTAATCTAGCACTCCAACCATCACTTCCAGTTGGTTTTTTTCCTCCAGTATTAGCAAATCCCCCAGCTAATCCGGGTAATTTCCCTCCTTTAACAAAACAAAATGAAGAATCAAATTTGACTTTATAACTAAGAATTAATGAGTTATAATTTGAATCTAAATTAACTGCCCATTGTTGGCCATTAATTGGACCTGCAGTGTTAGCAGGAATTATGGCTTTCAAACACCTTGACTCATCAAAAACTATTTCAGGAGTATTTCCTTTCAGTCCAAGCAAAAAGTTAAGTCTATCCAAATATCCCCACAAGAATTTAGGATTATTAAAATCATTTTTAATCTGTGAAATACTCAATGAGCCAAGGGGTGTGCTTTCGAAATTTTGCTCAAAAACCACATTTCCGCTATAATGTTTAATTTGTTTTCGACCGCATTTTACAGCTGATAAAACCGATAAGAAAATCAAAAAACTCAAAAATTTATTCATTTAAAATCAAATTTAAAATCCCAAGTTCTTCAATAACCTCCATCAATCGATTATTAAATTTCTTAACCCCAGTTTGAGTTAAATGATGCAAATCATAAAAGTCGTACTTTTCGTCCAACATCAAATAATGGTCGTTATTAAAATTATAAAATTGGCCAACATATTTGAATTTGGATTCAATCTCATTATTGTTTTCATAACTATAATAAAATGATTTGCAGACTGGAGCTTGAACCAGCAAAAATGAAATATTTTCATTTTTAAAAAGCGATATAGTTTCTAGGAAGGCATCCCATTGCTTTTTGTTTATATTCCAATTTCGTTTTGAAATAGGAGCATTGTAATCTGATTGATTCGATAATTTATCTGTTTGAACAAATCCTCCATTTACATAATAATCATCTACTATTTTTGAGGACTCTTTAAAGTACAAGTCCTTAAAAAGGAACTTTCTGATTGAGGAATAAAGAAAAGTGTTATATGCTGTAATATGATTTACCATTTTGGCATTCTCGAAAGCAAACAACAAACTATTTGAGTTAGAAATGATATCTATACCTGATTCTAAACCATCCATCTCAAAATTTTCAGGAAAGACCTCATAAATCACCAATTTTGGCTTTAGCTGATTTAAATATCTTTTTACTAATAAATTTGTTTGAATTGGTGTCTGATTACTTGAACCTAAATTAAAACAATCAAAGCCATTTTTCTTGAAAATTCGTATATCAAAACCTCTATAGGTATGGGATGAACCTAAAAACAAAATATCCACTTTAGATATTGTATCTGCCTCTTTTAATCGAGTATTCATATATCCACTCAGGCCGAGTTTATATTTTAGATTTTTGTTAATGTACGTTGGTAAAAACAAACCCCAAATACAAAGAAAAATTAGGTAAATAATAGCTAAAAAAATGCCTATTCGTATGACTTTATGGATGAATTCTTTCATATCAGAATTGAAAGTAAATAAATGGTGAAGATTCAATACTTGAATACATGCCAATCAGAAATAATATAAAGCCAAAGAAAATAACTTTGATTGGTTTAAGTGAATTTGAAAAAATCTTTTCGATGGCAAATTCATTATCTTTACTCGACCATTCTACAATTACAAAAAACACAACTAATATCATAGTTAAAGTGGCATACTTTAATTCTGGGATAATAAAGGGATTAACCAATTTATCAGAATATATTATATTATGTATGTAACCAAATGCACTTGTAATACTATCTGACCTAAAAAAAATCCATAAAAATGTTATTAATAAAAAATTTACAAATATCAACGCAAAAGGCTGTATTTTAGTCAATTTGAGTAAAAATTGGGGGGGGTATTTTCACTAAATTTACGAGTCTTCAGTAGCATATAAGCCAAGTAAAACAGTGCATTTAAAAGGCCCCAGAAAACAAACGACCAATTTGCACCATGCCATAAACCACTTAGTAAAAATATTATAAAAATATTTCTTACTTTTATCTGAATATTCACATAGCTTCCTCCTAATGGAATGTAAATGTAATCTTTAAACCATGATGTCAATGATATATGCCAGGCCTTCCAAAAGTCTATAATATTTTTTGTGAAGTAAGGATAAGAGAAATTTTTTAGAAGTTTAATTCCGAATAAATTTCCCACTCCAATTGCGATGTCAGAATACCCAGAAAAATCACCATAGATTTGAAAGCTAAAAAAAATGGCTCCTAACATTAAAGCAGAAGAAGGTAATGTCTCATAATTAGAAAAGCAAAAATCAGATAATACCTGACAATTATCTGCAATTACCATCTTCTTGAATAAACCCCAAATTATTTGTTTTACGCCCTTGCTTCCTTGCGAATAACCAAAAACCCTTGATTTCTTTAATTGTGGCAATAAATGACTTGCTCTTTCTATTGGGCCTGCCACCAATAGTGGAAAAAAACTAACAAATAAACTATAGGCTAAAATATTATTTGTTGGTTCTATTTTTTTATTATAGATATCGATTACATATGAAATTCCATGAAATGTATAGAAAGAGATACCGACAGGTAGGATAATATTTAGAAATGTAACATTAGATTCTATCCCAATTAAACCTAAAATTTCAATAGTGCTTTCAACAAAAAAATTAAAGTATTTAAAAAAGCCAAGTAAGGCTATATTAATGGAGATGCTTAACCATAGCCACATTTTCCTCTGATTCTCATCCTTTGTTTGAAATATTTTTTGGCCCGTATAGTAATCTAATAGAGTTGAAAAGAGCAATAAAATTAAAAATCTATAATCCCAAAACCCATAAAAAACATAACTCATCAAAACTAAAAAAGAATTTTGATAGTTTACTTTTTGGGGAATTAAAAACCAGAAAACACAGAACGTTGATATCAAAAATATAGCAAAACCAAGGGTATGAAAAAGCATTTATTTATTGTTTTCTTGAATTTCAAATCTATCATTATTTACTAAAAATGCAAGATTGATTATCTAGGATTGTTTTACTATAATCTTCCTCATTCATTAATTTGTTACAAATCAAAAATCATGTAAAATTGCAGATTGGTTGTTACGTTTGGGTTAGGTAGGGCACTTGTGACTTTGGGAACAATTAGAATCTATAAAACTATTTACTAACGACCAATGACTAACGACCAAAGACTAACGACTAACGACTAACAACCAAAGACAAACGACCAAACAACTAAACACTAAAAAAATGAATCATTGGCTAGTAAAATCAGAACCTTTTAAATACAGTTGGGAACAATTTGAGAAGGATGGAAAAACCTTTTGGGATGGGGTAAGAAACTATCAAGCGAGGAATAATTTACGTGATATGAAGAAGGGCGACCTAGTTCTTTGGTATCATAGTAATGAGGGTTTAGAGGTGGTTGGTATTGCCAAGGTGGTTAAAGAGGCATATCAAGATCCAACCACAGAAGAAACGGCTTGGGTGGTGGTAGATTTAAAGCCTTTTAAAAAATTAAAAAATCCGGTTAGTTTGGCTCAAATTAAAGCTGATCCTAGATTGCAACAAATTGGTTTAGTTAAACAAGGGCGACTTTCGGTTCAGGCATTAAAAGCAGAAGAGTTTGATGCTATTTTAGAATTATCCCAAACAAAAAAATAAACTCAGGAAAAATCTCAAAGTTTTTTAGGATATTTGAGCCGTTTCAATGAGTAAAAAAGAGTATTTAGGCATATGGAATCCAAAATTATTTTAGAAAAAAAACAGCTCGAAATAACCATAGACAGACTCTGTTTTGAACTTATTGAAAGGCTAGGAAACTTCTCGGATACAGCCTTAATAGGCATGCAGCCGCGTGGAATTTTCTTAAGCAGAAGAATAAAAAAAAGATTAGAATCTATATTAGGCGAACAACCTTTTTTTTATGGCGAGCTAGATATAGCCTTTTATAGAGACGATTTTAGACGAGGAAACGAACAAATTTTACCCAACGAATTAAAAATCGACTTTAACATTCAAGACAAAAAAATCGTTCTTATCGACGATGTTTTGTATACAGGAAGATCTATTCGTTCAGCATTAGATGCACTCACTGATTTTGGAAGGCCAAGCAAGGTAGAATTGCTTGTTTTAGTAGATAGAAAATACAGCAGAGACCTCCCCATTCAACCCGATTATGTTGGTATTTCGGTAGACACCCGAAGCAACGATAAGGTAAAAGTAGAATGGAAAGAAAACAGTAAAAAAGACTCGGTTCAAATAGTTACCAATCATTAAAATGAAAAAGTTTTCGCAGAAACATTTACTTGGAATTAAAGATATAACGGCAGACGATATTCAACTTGTTTTTGAAACAGCCGATAACTTTAAGTCGATTATTAATCGTCCGATTAAGAAAGTTCCAAGTCTCAGAGATGTTACTATTGCCAATGTTTTCTTCGAAAACTCTACTCGTACACGAATTTCTTTTGAATTAGCTCAAAAAAGATTAAGCGCCGATATCGTTAATTTTTCTGCCTCTTCTTCTTCGGTTTCTAAGGGAGAAACCTTAATAGATACAGTAAATAATATTCTAGCCATGAAGGTAGATATGGTGGTTATGCGTCACCCAGCCCCAGGTGCTTGCCAATTTTTGGCCAAGCACGTAAACGCACAAATAATAAATGCTGGCGATGGAACGCACGAACACCCCACACAAGCCTTACTCGATGCCTTTTCTATACGTGAAAAACTTGGTTCTGTAAAAGGTAAAAAAGTGGTTATTGTTGGCGATATTACCCATTCTCGAGTGGCTTTGTCTAATATCATATGCCTTCAAAAATTAGGCGCACAAGTTATGGTTTGTGGTCCAACCACACTTATTCCAAAGCATATAGAATCACTTGGAGTAAAAATAGAAACCAACCTACAAAAGGCTCTAGAATGGTGCGATGTAGCCAATATGTTGCGCATACAATTAGAACGTCAGGATATTAAATACTTCCCAAGCCTTAGAGAATACAGCATGTTATATGGCTTGGATAAAGAACGCCTAGATTCACTAAAAAAAGAAATCGTAATTATGCATCCCGGCCCAATTAACCGCGGAGTAGAGATTACAAGTGATGTGGCTGATAGCAAACATAGCATTATCCTAGACCAAGTAGAAAACGGTGTTGCCACCCGAATGGCCATCATGTTTTTGTTAGCGGGTAGAGCTTAATATTACTCCACCAAAATTTTCATCACTTTTTGGTCTGAACCAATTCTTATTTCTAACAAATAAAGTCCGGAAGGCAACATTTGATGTATCTCAAGTTTTGAGACTTCAGCGTTTTGGTTCAGCCAGATTTTACCGAGTAAGTCTTTTAATATAATTTGTTTTTGTTCTATATTGCCTGAACCAAAATCTAAGGTAAATGACCCGTTGTTGGGGTTGGGATATATGCTTATGTTTTGAACGTTTTGGAGCTTTTTTAAACCTGTTGTCTTTACATCTATATAATAACAATCGCTGGTATCTGTGCAAATTCCATTGGTAACTATAACGGCAAAACGACCGCTAGAATCGGGTTCAAATTCAAATTTTGTTTCGCCAGAAATAGGCGAATAATTTTTGTCGCAGTTAAGCCATTGGTAGGCTGTACGGCCTTGTTGAGCAATAAGCTTGCCTCCTACTTGTAAAACATTTATAGGTTCAGACTTTATAATATCTACCCTTAAACTAATAATAGAATCGCAACCATTAACAGATTTATGTGTCTTACGATAGTTAAAAATTCCGTTCGTATTTATTACCGAACTATCTGGTAAAGTATAACTATTACAAGCTTGAAATATCCCTAAGAAAATATCATAGCTAGCATGTTTGGTATAATCTAAATGCACATATTTATCCCAATTATATTCGTTTGGAATGATAAAATTATACTTACCAGTGGTAGCATATAACTTTCCATCCGGAGCAAGATATTCATTACAATCGTTTACTCTTAATGTGTCATAAGTGCTTGTGCCTGTATTCATTTTTAGCAGCACATTATCTATCAATCCTTTTGATTTTACAAAGCTTTTGGCTAATCCTAAATTTACATCGAGGCTATCATCGAAGTTTAAGGAAAGATAAGCGTTTCCAGAATCATCAGCACAAATGCTTGCCGATTGATTACTGGATAATTGAGAAGAAAAATTTCTATTTAATATATTTATTCCGCTGGTATCATAAATGGCATACAAGGCGTTTTCAGTATTTATTTCATATCCATTACCTACCCAAAATAATTTGTCTTTACTCAAAGCTAATTCTACACCTGAAGAAGTTTTATTTGAACTCCATGGTCCGCTAACTTTTTTTACCCATACAGTAACCCCATCATTATTTAGCTTCCAAATAAAGGGGGCGGCTGGATTATTGGTTAAAGAAAAACCTGTTCCAAAGGTAACAATACCCTGAAATTGCCCAGTAACATATACATTACCCATTTCATCTAAAACCAAATCTGTAGCGGCATCGTAGGCTGTAGAACCAGCAGTTCTCGACCACTCAGCCACTCCATTAGGCCTTACCATACTTACACAAATTTGATACCCATTTGAGCCGGCAGTAGAAACACCTGCAAATACTATGTTTCCACTTGAATGATATTTCATATCATAAATTCTTCTGTTAATACCGGCATTTACTACATTTAAGAAGTTTCCATTACTATCTAATTTCTGTATAAATGCATCTGCTGTACCACTTGGATTTACAAATCTTACCCCACTATCTGGATTAAAATCTATTGGGTTAGCGAAATATCCACCTGTATAAACATTGCCTAAACTATCTGTTACAACGGCATTACACGATTCACTTTCATAATTAGGATTGCCAAAAGATTTTGCCCATAACAAGGCTCCGTTTGCATCGTATTTAGCTACAAACATATCAGCATGCGTAGTGGTTGTTCCTAATGAAAAGGAATTAGAATCAGTAGAAAAATTGATAGTATCTTTAAATGAACCTACCAATAATATTTGTCCGCTAGCATTTATATGTATATTATTAATTTGGTCTGAACCAACTCCTCCAAAGGTTTTAAGCCATAGTAATTGTCCGCCAGCAGAAGTTTTTGCCATAAAACAATCGTATAAACCTTTTGAAATATACGATAATGTAGCACCGTTTTTTACCACTTGAAGCGTATCCATAAATTGCCCAGCCATTAGAATATTTCCTTCTTTGTCAATAGCCGAACTACTAATATAATTGTTTGCCTTAGACCCTAAAGAAAGGTTCCATTGATACCCTACAAATTGGGTTTGCCCCCAAGAAAAAGTTGAAATAAACAATGTAAAAATAAGGGCAATAATTCTCATAAGTCAAATATAAAAAAAACTCCTCAAATAATGACTTTTGAGGAGTTTTTTTTTATAAAGTTATTGAATTAAAACCCAAAAGAAAGAACCTTTTCTACCATGTTTTTAGAACCCATAACGATTGGCACGCGTTGGTGAATTTCGGTTGGTTCAACATCTAATATACTTTGCTTACCTGTTGTGGCATCACCACCAGCTTGAATGGCAATATAGCCCATAGGGATGCACTCGAATAATAATCTTAATTTACCATTAGGAGCTTTAGCTGTTGGTGGGTAAATAAAGACGCCGCCTTTAAGCAAATTGCGGTGAAAATCTGCTACCATAGAACCGATGTATCTGGCAGAATAAGGTCTGCTTGTAGCTTTATCTGTTTCTTTTACCCAATTTAAATAGTCGTTCACACCTGCTGGGAATTCTCCAGAGTTTCCTTCGTTTATAGAATATATTTTACCGTCGGCAGGGGTTTTTATATTAGGGTGACTTAAACAAAATTCACCAATACTTGGGTCTAAAGTAAATCCATTTACTCCTTTACCGGTGCTATATACCAACATAGTAGAACTACCATAAATAACATATCCGGCAGCAACTAATTCACTTCCTTTTTGTAATACATCTGCTAAAGTAGGTTCAGTGCCTGGTTCTGTAACTCTGCGATAAACTGAAAATATAGTTCCAATAGAAACATTCACATCAATATTGCTTGAACCATCCAAAGGATCTATACAAATTACGTATTTACCATTTTTGGAATAAGCACCTTTTAAGGGTATCATATCATCGTTTTCTTCACTAGCCATAGCGCATATTTCACCGCCTTTTTCCAGTGCCCAAATGAAAGTTTCATTTCCGATGATATCTAACTTTTTTACATCTTCACCTTGAACATTAACAGAACCATGTTCACCTAAAATCTGAGTTAAGCCAGCTTTGTTTACCTCTGCGCTAATCATTTTAGCCGCGATACCAATATCACGTAAAATTCTTGATAACTCCCCTTTTGCGTAAGGGAAATCTTGCTGCTTTTCAATAATAAATTGACCGAGTGTTGTAATTGCCATAAGGGTTAAAATTTGCGCAAACCTAGGATTATTCAGCAATTAATACAAGTTCCATTGAAACTCCTTTATCTAAGTAAGGTTAAAGAACCACTATATGAATACTTTTTGCCGTTATAACTGGTAGCATTCACTTGGTATATATAGGAATCTTGTTGACAATCTTGACCCTTATTAAAATCCTTCCCATTCCAGCCTTCATTTGGATCGTAGGTTTTACCTGTCATATACGATTCATATACTTTTTGTCCCCAACGGTTAAATACAAATATTTCTAAGGTTTCAAATCCTGTTGCGCTCACTTTAAAGGTTCTATTGCAATTAAAACCGCAATCCACTTCACTCCCACCTTTTCCGTCTGAACCAACTGGACGAAATACATTCGGAATAAACACTGTGATATCTGGCTCTATAAATACACAACGAGTTAGTGAATCGAAACATCCGTTTTCACTAATCGCTGTAAGTTTTATGCATTGGTTTCCTGTATCAGCAGCAAACTGAATTTGAGTGGGTTCAAAACTATAATCTACTCTTGGTATACCTGGCAATAAAGGTGGGAAATACCAAATATATTTAAGTGGTGAATTATCTAAAATATTACTTTGATTGTAGAAGTCGAAAAACGGTTTAGCAATAGTAGTACTTTCTGGATTATTGGTAAACGCTGCCACAGGCGAGGGCCAAGCTGTTACAGGTGCCACAGCTGTATCTGTGCAACCATTTGCTTCAACAAACAAATATATATTATGCGTACCTGCTTGGGTAAATAAGCCAGAAAAGTTTGTTTGGTCATATGGTGTAGGATTGGCCGGTGTAGTATTAAAATCGGTTTCATCTACAAACCATTTATAGGTACTACCAGCAACTGTGCTTGGAATGGCCGTATAAGTTGGCGTAAGTGTAATACCATATCTTTCATCTACACAACCTTTGTTGGGCGCAATACTAAAATTCGCCTCTGGTTTTGGTTTAATAATATAAGTTGCAGAATCACTCGCTGCAGCGCATACATCTGGGTCGCTTGTTAGGTCAATGGTGCTTACTTTAAAGGTAATTTTACCTCTTGCAATATCTGCTGCAGTTGCTGTGTAATTAATTCCACTTGCACCATTATCTATGATACTACCATTTCCATCTGGTGTAGTCCATGTATAAGTATAAGGTGCACTTGGCATGGTAATAAACCCAACATTAAAAATAGCACCATAAGAGCAAACTGTTCCATCATCGGTAATATCAACAACAGGAGGATCTTGTATTCTGATGTCAATAGAATCTTTATTATCGCAACCTGTTCCAGGGTCTTTGTAATAGTACTTAATATTATAAACTGCTGGTGGAACATTTGTAACATCAAAACTACCTGCTGTAACATTAAATGCACTGCTTGGTAGTGCCGGGTAGCTCCACATATCACCATCGCTTGATGAAATATTATTGGGATTCATATAAAACAAAACGGTAGCACGCGACTTACAAACAGCGCTATCGCTTAAGGATAGGTAATCGATATCA
>JAKRSG010000239.1 GCA_022402405.1 Bacteroidia bacterium
AAATTTAGGCAAATCTGCCGAGGAGTTCTTGGAAGGAGTGCAAGAGAGTAGGGAGTAGTTATTTATCTCATTTCCCTTTCATTTCAATTACCAACCTCGAGTTTTTATAATCTATAAGTGCTCTAAAATAATACAACAAATCACTTCCCATTACGCCGTCTATGGGCGGGTAGCCTAGTATTTTGTAGGCGTGGTTTACGTGACTTAAATCTAAAACGGCAATTTCGTGTTTGCTTAGTTTTATGTCGCCAAACTTTAAACTTGGCAGAGAACTTAAATGGGTTTCTACCTGGTTTGAGCCTAAACCAATGGAGTTAATTTCGTATTTATGTAAGGTAGATTCGTCAACAAACTTAAGTATTTGTTCTTGGTCGAATGCCGTTTTAGAAGCACCCGTATCTAATAATAAGCGCGCTTTTTTTCTGCCTATTTTGGCATGTATAAACAGGTGGAAATTGCCTTCTTCAATCTCTATGAATTCGATAGGCAAAATTTGCTTAATTTTCAAAATCCAGATTCTTTATTATTGAATCAACAAGCGCTCAAATACCACTCCTTTATTCGTAACTATTTTTACAATGAGGTATTGGTTTGGAAGCACGAAATCGCTTATTACAAATGCTACTTTCTTCTCTGGCACCTCAGGTTTTTCGGTCTGAACCAAACGCCCTTGTATATCCACTATTTCAATCTCCTTGATAAGGGCTTCTTCGCTTTCTATCTGTATCTTTTTGCTAGTTGCAGGATTTGGATACATGCGCACTTTTGCTGATGATACAGTTGCATCTTTTACTCCTAAGGCCCAAGTTACTTCAAAACATTGCAATTTGTATAATACTTCGTTGCCTGCATTAAGCACTAAATCGTAAAAGCCGCGAATGTTTTGGTTGTTCGCAATGTTTACATTTAGGTTTAACAAACTGTCGTTTTCAACGTTTATCGAGGTAATTTGTAGTTGGGAGGTCGGACTCCCATTTCTGAAAAAGGAGGCGGTCTGAGAGCCTTGTGTAAAACGAGTGTTTAGTCCGCTAACACTCACGTTGAGGCTTTGGTTTATATGTCCAACACCCGGATTAACTGCTACAATTCTAGCCCTATTAGCAGGAGGTGAAACATAAAATGGAGCTAATCCTTCCTCTATGCCCGTAAAAGTATTGTTTAGTTTGTAGGTATATACGCCAGATGTTGCACTGCCTTTAATAAACAAAGTGGCCTCGAGTGTATTGTTTGATGTTACCTGAAATCCGTTTGCTGCTATTTGCGAAGTCTGACTACCTTGTTTGTAAAAGTCTAGGGTATAGGTGCCCGATCCAAATGTGGTGTTTATGCCAGTGATGCTAACAGATAATTGTGTTGCAGGTTCTCCGCTATCGGGTGCAATTACAACGCCTTTTTGTGCTACAGCAGTCTCACAAAACAATGCAACAAGTAGCAAAAGAGTATAAATTTTATTCATAAGAAATAGGTTTCAGTTCTTCAAAGGTATGTTTATTTTCTTGATTGTACTTGAAAAAATTCTGTATGTATTCCTTACTCAATTCTTTCCCTACAAGTAATTTGTTTGGGTGTTTATGTAAATACGATTTCCCAATGGTATTGAGGTATAACAAAAACTGATCATTTTTCTCGTCGTACACAAATTGGTATAAACAAGCCATAGCCTCATCTATTTGGTTCATATTATATAAAACAGCACTTTTATTAAGCAAGGCATCCGGTTGCTTTGGCGAAATATCTAATAATTTATCATAGTAACTAAGTGCTTCATCATGATTGCCTTCCTTCTCGTAAATGCTGGCAACATTGTTTATAACATGCACCTGATATGGGTTTACATCGTATGCTTTTAAGAAACATTCTTTAGCTTTTGCCCATTCATTCAACGAAAAATAGGCTAATCCCTCATACCATTTTATAGGAATAGAAAAATTATCGATACTCAAAAATGCCGGATTTATTTTCTTCGCTTCACTCAATAAAAGTCCCCAATTTTGCGCACTATGCGCCATTATTACCTTCTTAGAATGCGCCTCTTGTTTAAGTCGGTTCAGACCAAAATAAAGCGAAAATACTAAGAGTATGCCAGGTATTAATAAGAATGTTTTTCCCTTAAAAACACTTCTATTTTCTCGGTCTGAACCAACTAATATGCAGCATATAATGGCCCATAAAAATTGATGTTCGTTGCGTTCTAACGGAAAATCAACCAAGGCTACCATGATATATGCCATGCCAATAATTAAGAAGCCAGACAATATTAGTTTTCCTTTGGCATCTGTAGTGTTTTTTAGTCCTTTTATTCCTTTGTAAAAGCAGTATGTAATGAGTCCGAGATAGCTTACAAAGCCTATTAAACCTGTTTCGCTCAATACCCAAAGAAAATCATTATGTGGCCTTTGAAAAGTAGTATATCCATCGCTTATGAGGTAATTGGTTTCCATGAAATTGGCAAGTCCGTATTTAGGGAAATACACCTGCCAATTGCCAAGGCCAACGCCCCAAGGGAACGATTCTAATATCATTTGCCACGTGTTATTCCATAATAACAAGCGCTCTCGAATGGTATCGTTGTTTAGCAAGAGCGTAAACTTTTCTGGGTACACATATATAAGTGCTATTACACCAACAAAGCCTATTATATAAACGCTTAAAGTTGCAATTAATCTGCTTTTATTTAAAGGTTTTAAGCTAAACATAGCAACGCTAATTCCTGTAAATAGAGCAACAAGTAAACCTAATAACACAGCTTTGGTTTGTGTAAAAAAGATAGAAGCAATTAAGATTAATAAGTACCCAAGCCATGCGTATTTATAGCCCTTTTTTGCCTGAACCAATAAGTAAAATATAAACGGCAAACACAATAGAATAAAAGAAGAATACAAGTTTTTATGTCCGAATACTGTTTGTAAATCGTACAAGTTTTTTTGCACCCACAAGCTTTTTCCATCTGTAGTTTTTTCTACGATTTCTTTTAACCACAAAGCAAGAGAAATCATGCTAGCGCCTGCTATTCCTTTGCTTAACATGTGTAGGTTCAGCCAGCCACTTGATAGGGCTTGATAGATAATAAATAAGCTAGATACGAGTAAGCCATATTTGCTTAAGCTATACCAAGCTTCGGGAAGGTTTTTGGCATATAAAAGGGATAGTGCACTAATGATAAACCATGTAAGGCTTAGTAAAACTAAGGTTTTTGGGATTTTATACGATTCTTTTTTTACGAAGAACCAAATAGGAATAATCAAGATTATTTGTAAAAGAGTTAGGTAAACTTGTCGGCTCAAAAGGGTAGGATCAGCCAATACCGAAAGCTGCACAAGTGGAATACAAGCTATGCATAGAATGATGAAATAGGAGAATAGTTTGTTTGCTTGTATAGATTCCATTCCGACAAAAATACGCAATCATATGCGATAAAAAGTCTACCACATTTTACCACCTACCTACGTGCTTTTAATGAAAATCAGCAAGTTAAGCTGACTGAAAAAGTCGCATTTGAGCTCCATACTTTTAAACATCGCCATTTTTTTAATTGTCGCATTACCTTTCTGTATTTCGGCTGAACACCAAGTAAATACAGGCTTATGCGAAAACTATGAAAATGTGCAAAACTCTAATTTTTCCACAAAAGTGGGGAAAAGTGGTGAAAAGTGGAAAATTGTTATTACTTTTACGCTGTAATCGCTCAACGCTAATAATGACGCAGCTTCACGGAGAATACGAATGTAAAATGGATGCCAAAGGGAGGTTAATGATACCTGCTGCCTTAAAAAAGCAGTTACCTGAAGCGGCCAAAGATTCGTTTTTCATTAACCGTGGTTTTGAGAAGTGTTGTGTATTGTATCCAAGTAATGAGTGGAAGCTTATTGCAGCCGAGATAGATAAGCTGAGTGATTATATTCAGAAAGAGCGCACTTTTAAAAGATACTTTTTAAGAGGAGCAAGCAAGCTTGAGATGGATTCTGCTTCGAGGGTGTTAATTCCAAAGCCATTGCAAGAGTTTGCAGATTTAAAAGGCGAGCTAGTATTATTAGCTTATGGCAATAAAGTAGAGATTTGGAATAAGGCCGAGTACGATAAGATGTTGAGCGAAGAGCCTTCAGATTTTAGTGCATTGGCAGAAGAGGTAATGAGTAAACGTAAAAAGGAGGATGAAGATGGAAAATAAATATCATGCTCCTGTTATGTTAAAAGAGTGTTTGGAGGCTCTGCAAATTAAGCCTAATGGTACTTATGTAGATGTAACTTTTGGTGGTGGCGGTCACTCTCGTGCTATATTAAATGCGTTAGGTCCGAAAGGAAAGTTAATAGCGTTCGACCAAGATGAAGATGCGAAGGCAAATTTGCCAGAAGATAAACGCCTTATATTTATAGATCAAAATTTTGAGTTTATTGGCAATCATTTAGCCTACCAATCGTGCTTACCTGTAGATGGTATATTGGCCGATTTAGGTGTTTCTTCTCATCAATTTGATGAGGCAGAAAGAGGCTTTTCGTTTAGGTTTGATGAAGCGGCATTAGATATGCGTATGATGGCAGTAGGGAATGATCAAACGCCAAGTGCTGCCGAGTTACTAAATACCTTATCACAAAAAGAGATTTCAGATATTTTATATCAATACGGCGAGCTTTCTAACGCGTATCAAATAGCTACTTCTATTTGTCAGTTTAGATTGGTTCAGCCCATACAAACGGTGGCTCATTTAAAGGATGCCATAAAGAAGCAAACCCCCAAATTTAGTGAGTATAAATTTTATGCTCAGGTATTTCAAGCCTTGCGTATTGCGGTGAATAGAGAGATGGATGTGTTAAAATCATTTTTAATGCAAGTGCCGCAAATACTAGCGCCTAAAGGTAGATTGGTGGTTATGAGTTATCATTCACTTGAAGATAGGTTGGTAAAAAATTTTATAGCAAGCGGACAGTTTTCGGGGGAGTTGGAGAAGGATTTTTATGGTGTGGTTAAAAAGCCATTGCAAGCCATAAATAGAAAGGTGATAGTAGCGAGTAATGAAGAGTTGGAGTTAAACCCGCGAGCTAGAAGTGCCAAGTTAAGAATAGCAGAAAAGGCTTAATAGAATGAACCGAATTATTGTAGAAGATGAATCAACAAGCAAGCCGGCAGTTGATGCCGAAACGCGCAATTTTACTGCAACAGTAAGGCGTTTTGCTGATTTCGACTTTAAGATAAAACCGGAGCAGGTTAAGAAGCAAATGCCCTACTTAGTATATCTATTCTTTCTAGTGATGTTGTTTATCTACAACAGTCATAGAAGTGAAAAGATTATTCGTGAGGCCGATAAACTGCAGCAAGAAGTAAAGGATTTAAGAAGTGAATATATAAGCGAATTGAGTCAGTTAATGGGCGAAAGCAAGCAATCTGCTGTTGCCAAAAAACTGGCACCTCATGGAATAAAAGAATTAAAAACCCCACCAAGTAAAATTACCTATGGCCGCGAGTAATACTAAATCAAATACGCGTAAAGCAATCTTGTTCCGAACATCGGTGGTGTTCTCGGGTATGATCGTATTTGCCTTTTTGGTAGTATACTCTCTTGTTAAAATACAGCATATAGAAGGTGCCAAATGGAGAGCTTTAGCCGATAGTTTAAGTACTCGTGTTTTCTCTATTGAAGCGGTAAGAGGCAATATATTTGATTGTAAGGGAAATTTATTGGCTACTTCTTTACCTATTTATGATGTAAGATTAGACGCTCAATGTCCGGCTTTTATGGACGAAGAGTTGTTCTTAAATAATATAGATTCTTTATCGTTTGGCTTAGCTCAAATATTTAAAGATAAGCCAGCTAGATTCTATAAAGATTTATTGGTTCGAACCAAAAAAGCTGGCAACAGATATTTCTTATTTAAAAGAAAAATTAGCTATAACCAAATGCAAGCCATGCGCAAATTGCCATTGTTTAGGCTTGGAAAATACAAGGGTGGTATCATGGTAAATGAGCGCACCAGAAGGGAAAAGCCTTTTGGTATGTTGGCTGAGAGAACCATTGGTTTTAAGCAAGAGGAGGGAGCTGTAAGGGTTGGATTAGAGGGGTATTTCGACCAACAGTTGGGTGGTAAGAGTGGTAAAAGAGTTATGCAAAGAATTGCAGGCGGAACCTATGTGCCTATTGATGATGAGTTGATGATAGACGCGCAGCAAGGAAAGGATATTGTAACTACGATTGATATTAACTTACAAGATGTTGCCGAGCAGGCCTTATATACAAATTTAATTGAGAATGATGCTGATTATGGCACTACTATTTTAATGGAAGTGGCCACAGGAGAAATTAAAGCTATTGCCAATTTAACGCGTGTAAGAGAGGGCGAATACCAAGAAAAATATAACTATGCCGTTGGCGAGAGTGTTGAGCCGGGTTCTACGTTTAAGCTGATATCTGCTATGGCATTATTAGCGGATGGATATATGACTCCAAAGGATAATGTAGATACGGAAGGCGGACAAATGCGCTTTTGTAATTTAACCATGAAAGACTCTCATTTGGGATCGGGAGTTATTAGTTTTCAAGAGGCTTTTGAGCAATCGTCTAATGTAGCTTTTGCCAAATTGATGCAAAAACATTACAGCAAAAATCCTCAGCAGATATACAATCATTATAAAAATTTAGGGATAACAGAAAAGTTAGATTTTCAATTAGCAGGTGTTGGAAAGCCTGTAGTTAAGGGGCCTTTAAATAAGTCTTGGAGCTGTACCAGTTTGCCTTATATGGCCATTGGTTATGAATTACAATTAACGCCTCTACAAATTTTAACTGTATATAACGCTATTGCTAATAATGGGGTTTTTGTTAAGCCATTATTAGTAAAAAGAATTGAGCAAGCGGGCAGGGTAATTCAGGAGTTTCCAATGGAGGTTATGAATCCTTCTGTTTGCAGCAAAGAGGTTGCTAAGGAATTACAAGTGATGATGGAGGGTGTAGTACAACGCGGTACTGCTTCTTCTTTACGCAGTAATTTTTATTCTTACGCGGGTAAAACCGGAACAGCAGTTATTGCGAACAAAGGTAGAGGGTATTTAGAAGGTGGTGGCAAAAGTTATAGAGCTTCTTTCTGTGGGTATTTCCCTGCCGAAAACCCAAAGTACTCTTGTGTGGTGTTAATAAGCCGACCAAGAAAAGATAATTATTATGCTTCTAAGGTTGCCTTGCCTGTGTTTAAAGAAATTGCAGATAAGGTGTATGCAAGTGCACTTAATTTACATAGAGAGTTAAAGTTTACTCATAAAACTTTTAGCAGCGATTTGCCTCAGATTGCATTGGCAGAAAAAAATGATGTGAAGCAAGTATTGGATCAGGTTAAGTTGTCTTCACATTTTCATCAAGATTCTATTCACCCCGACGAAACTGAATGGATTAACGGATTGGTTCAGGACCAATCTATAGCTCTAGAACCACATATAGTAGGTGGTTCGTCTATGCCTGATGTAAGAGGTATGGGAGCTAGAGATGCTTTGTACTTATTGGAGAAAAAGGGTTTAAAAGTAGAGGTAAGGGGTTATGGAAAAGTAAGAAGTCAGTCTGTTTTACCTGGAAGTAAATTATCAAAAAATCAACTTATTCAATTGCACTTAGGATAATGCAACATACATTAGAACATATCATTGATGGCTTAGCAGTAAAACAGTTATTGGGTTCTGCCAAGCAGTCTGTAGATGCACTTAGCTTTGACTCTAGAAAGGCAAAGCAAGGAACAGTGTTTTTTGCCATTAAGGGCACTCAAGCCGATGGTCATGCCTACATACCACAGGTTATTGAGGCTGGTTGTACGGCTATTGTATGTGAGGTATTACCTAGCCATATTTCGGAAACTGTTTGCTATATAGTGGTAGAGAATGTGTCGTTGTTTATGGCATATGTGGCTTCTAATTTTTACGGTAATCCGAGTAGTGAATTAAAGTTGGTTGCCATTACCGGAACCAATGGTAAAACTACCACAGCTACTTTGTTATTTAACTTGTTTCGTTCTTTTGGATATTCTGTTGGTTTATTATCTACTGTTCAAAATCAGATTAACGAAAACATCATTCCTTCTACTCACACCACACCTGATTCTATTACCTTAAACGCTTTATTACGAAGCATGCGCGATGCTGGTTGCACACATTGTTTTATGGAAGCAAGCTCGCATGCTATTCATCAACATAGAATTGCAGGTTTACATTTTGCGGGATTAGGATTTACCAATATTACGCACGATCATCTCGATTATCATCAAACGTTTGATGCGTACATCAAAGCTAAGAAATTATTGTTTGATAGAGCCAATGAAGATGCTTTTGTGCTAAGCAATAAGGATGATAAAAATGGCGCAATTATGCTTCAAAATACCAAGGCTACTCGCTACTATTATGGTATTAAGCAAATGGCAGATTTTAAAGCCAAAATTGTAGAAAGCGATTTTAATGGAATGCTTTTACAAATAGATGGCGAAGAGGCTTGGTTTAGATTGGTAGGTAATTTTAATGCGTATAATTTATTGCTGGTTTATGGTATAGCCTATTTGTTGGGTGAGGAAAAACTAAAGGTTATTCAGCACTTAAGTATGTTAGGTTCAGTAAAAGGCAGATTCGATTATCTACGATCGGATAATGGCATCATCGGTATCGTTGATTATGCTCATACTCCTGATGCTTTAGAGAATGTGCTACAAACGATAAACGAGGTTAGAAGTGGCAATCAGCAATTAATTACCGTAGTGGGTTGTGGTGGCAATAGGGATAAAGCTAAGCGTCCGGTTATGGCTGCTACCGCATGTGAGTTAAGTACTAAAGTAATTTTTACATCCGACAATCCAAGAGACGAAGACCCTGAGGTAATACTAAACGAAATGCAAGCGGGTGTACCTCCTTTGCATTATAAGAAAACACTTCGTATTAGTGATAGAAAAGAAGCCATAAAAACGGCTGTAAGCATGGCCAATACTGGCGATATCATATTGGTGGCTGGTAAAGGACATGAAACCTATCAAGAGATTAAGGGTGTTAAACATCCTTTTGATGATAGAGCAGAGCTAACTGAATTTTTTAAACTTTTTCAATCGTGATAATAATTTAAAAATATGTTATACTATTTTTTCAATTTTCTAGATAGCGAATTTAACTTCCCTGGAGCTGGAATGTTTCAATACATTTCGTTTAGAGCTGCTATGGCAATAATTCTATCGCTCATCATCTCTTTGGTGTATGGAAAAACGCTTATAAACAAGCTGCGTAATCTTCAGGTGAGCGACGAAATAAGAAACCTAGGATTGGCTGGAGAGCAGCAAAAGAAGGGTACTCCAACTATGGGCGGACTAATCATTTTAGCTGCTATTGTGATGCCAACTTTATTGTTTGCACGCATTAATAATGTATATATCATCTTAATTTTAATATCTACCATTTGGTTAGGTATAGTTGGTTTTTTAGATGATTATATCAAAGTATTTAAAAAGAACAAAGAGGGCTTAGCGGGCAGGTTTAAAGTATTGGGTCAGGTTGGCTTAGGATTTATTGTTGCCACTACCTTGTATTTTAATGAGCACGTTAAAACCAAAGAATTCTATTACCCAAATGAGGTTAATGAAACCTTTATAAAAGAGCATAATTTAAACCCACAGGTTATAAGCGGACAAGTAATGTTGGTGCACGATACCAAGGCTACTAACACTACTATTCCATTCTTTAAATCGAGCGAATTTGATTATGCAGATTTGCTAAAATTTATGGGCGATAGTTATAAAGACTATAACTACATTATTTATTTGTTGGTAGTAATTTTTATTATAACTGCCGTATCTAATGGAGCCAATATTACAGATGGAATTGATGGCTTAGCAGCGGGAACCTCGGCTATAATTTCTTTTGTGTTGGGCATATTTGCCTACATCAGCGGGAATATCATTTTCGCCAAATATTTAAACATCATGTACATCCCTCACCTAGAGGAGATGGTAATTTTTGCTGGCGCTTTGGTGGGTGCATGTATTGGTTTTTTATGGTACAATGCTTATCCAGCGCAAGTTTTTATGGGCGATACCGGAAGCTTGGCGCTAGGCGGAATTATTGCTGCCTTCTCTATCATGGTGCGCAAAGAATTATTGATACCAATTTTATGCGGAATCTTCTTAGTAGAGAACCTATCTGTAATGATTCAGGTATCGTATTTTAAATACACCAAAAAGAAATACGGCGAGGGCAGAAGGGTGTTCTTAATGTCGCCTCTACACCATCATTATCAAAAGCTAGGATTTCATGAGTCCAAAATCGTAACACGCTTTTGGATTATCGGAATTTTATTAGCCATTATCACCATCATTACTCTAAAAGTTAGATAATCATGAGCAAGAGAATTGTAGTTTTAGGATGTGGTGAAAGCGGTGTTGGAGCTGCTATGTTGGCAAAGCAAAAAGGCTTCGATGTATTTGTTTCAGATGCAGGCAAAATATCAGATGCATTTAAAGCAGAACTCAATCAATTAGGCGTTGCTTTTGAAGAGGGTTCTCATACGTTCGGTTTGATCCTAAACGCCGATGAAGTAATCAAAAGCCCTGGAATTCCTGAGAAAAATGAGTTGGTTCAGGCCATAAGAAAAGAAGGTATTTCTATTGTTAACGAAATAGAATTTGCCAGCAGGTATACGGATGCTAAACTTATTTGTATTACAGGTACCAATGGTAAAACTACCACTACTTCTTTAACCTATCATTTATTAAAGAAGGCAGGATTAAACGTAGCATTGGCGGGTAATATCGGTATTAGCATGTGTAGAATGGTGGCTACCGGTAACTACGATTATTTTGTGTTAGAAATAAGCAGTTTTCAGCTGGATGATATGTATCAATTTAGGGCTGATATAGCTGTAATCTGTAACATTACTCCTGATCATTTAGATCGTTATAATTATGAGTTAAGTAATTATGTAGCGTCTAAGTTTAGGATCAGTCAGAACCAAACAGAAAACGATTTATTTATCTATTGT
>JAKRSG010000240.1 GCA_022402405.1 Bacteroidia bacterium
AGCATCGTATTTTTGGCAAATGATTTAGCTGCTAGAGGGTATGTAGTAGCTGCTATCGATTATCGTTCGGGTTGGAACCCAACTACTACTAATCAATCTGCTGCAACCGAGCAATTGTTAACAGCAACTTACCGCGGTATGCAAGATGTAGCTAATGCTATTCGTTATTTTAGAGTGAACCAAAACATGTATGATATCGACACAGCAAAAATCATTGTTGGTGGTCAGGGTACTGGTGGTTACATCTCTTATGCAGTTGCTACTGTAAGCACTAGAGCAGATATCGAAAACAACTTAAAGTTCTTACGTAATGATTTATCTCCAATGGTAAGCATGGATACTTTGGGTGATTGGACTGGTGTTGGCGGTGTGCCAATGTTAAACTTTGGTGCAGATGCAAATGTATCGGGTAAAGCTCACATGACATTCAACTTTGGTGGCGCCATGGGCGATACTGCTTGGATGAAATCTAATAGCTTGCCTATCGTAAGTTTACAGTGTACTAAAGATCCATTTGCTCCTTATGGAACAGGTAATGTAATTGTACCTACAACTGGTATTACGGTAATTCCTAATGCTAGTGGTGCTAGTCATGTAATACCAAAAGCAAATGCTTTAGGTATCAATAACAAGTTAAACAGCGTATTTTATGTAGATCCAGTAAGTGTGCGTGCTTTAGATGTACCAAATGCAGAAAATAACATGTTTGGTTTCGAATCTTCTTTCCCATTCGAAAACGCTCCTTGGGAGTGGTGGAACAGAACTATTTTGCAAAACACTCCTGCCGTTCCATATGCTGGTGCTCCGCTTTCAGCGCCTTTCTTTGGGTTTATTCCGGCTAATGGTCGCGAAGCAGATTCATTGTCAATGTTAACTAACCCTAACATGTCTGATGCCAAAGCAAAAGCTTACTTAGATACCATCGCAAGATTTGTGGCTCCTCGTATGGCTGTTCAGTTCGACTTAACAGGCAATGCTACTTTAAATAATTTTGACTTAGTAGCTCCAGCTTCTGGTGCTTCTTTAATTGTTTATGATAGTGCAGATTTATTCGTAACTGTCCGTTGGCAACATGCTAAAGTGTCTGGAGCTGCAGCTGGTTCAACTTCTTATATCTTCCAATTAGATTTAACTACTGGCGATTTCAGTGAGCCAGCGGTAGAAATTCCAGTTGGTGATGCAGATTCTTTAGTTGTAGATCATGCAAGTATTTGGGGATTATTAGACGATTTAGGTGCGCCAGCAAACACTCCACTTCCATTAAAATGGAGAGTCATTGCTGCTAACGATCACTTCGCTAAATTATCTTCATCAGAATTTCCTATCAACTTAACTAAAAATGCTCCTGTGGGCGTAAGAGAATTAAACTTACAAAACTTTGTAAAGGTATTCCCTAACCCTGCAAAAGACATGGTTAAAGTAAGCATGGATTTAGCTAAAGCTCCTATCCAATCGGTTCAAATTATGGATTTAATGGGCCGCGAAATCACTTCTTTCAACAATATCAACGCACACCAAACAGAAATAAACACTTCTAATTTAACTCCAGGTATCTACATCATCAATGTAGTAAACAACCAAGGTGCTTTTATTAGCAAGCGTTTATCTATTAACTAATATTCTTTAAACAATTTTAAAAGCCCTTCCTATTTTAGGTAGGGCTTTTTTATTGGTCTGAACCAAAACTTATATGCAACACACTAACTGGGAAATTAAAAACAACGAACTCTGCAAAACCTTTGTATTTGCCGACTTCACCAGCGCCATCAGCTGGATGGTAAAGGCAGCCTTTATCATTGAAAAACACAATCACCACCCAAGCTGGACAAACACCTACAACAAAGTAGAAGTTAAACTCTGTACCCACGATGCCGGGAATATTGTAACAGAAAAGGATTACGCTTTGTCAAAAGAATTGGATAATTTAAATCTATTTTAATATATTTGATAAAAGCAAATTTTATGAAACAAGTTAAATGCTTCTTATTTATTTTATGTTTAGTTTTTAGCCAAAAATTGATGGCTAGACATGGAGTAGGTGCTGAAATTTCATATAAAAATTGGACATAGATTATACCAAATTGAAGTTAAAGTTTATTCCGATTGTTTCTTTGGAACTGTATGCAATGTTTGTGTGTACCCAAATTCAACTATACCATGTTTTTTAAACTTTCAAGTTGAAGGTACAACTTTGCCACAGAATTTAAATCATAATATTAAAACTGATTTTAGTTGTATGAACAGTATTTTTATCCCATCTTTAAATATACCTTTTAATACCAATAAATCAGTTTATGATCCAAACGAATTTTATGGTAGTCCAAAATCTGCTTGTTCATTATGCGGAACAAGAACGCCTGGCTCTTTTTCTCCAGCATTTGAGGTTTTTACTTTTACTGGAATTGTGGATTTAAGTTCTGTTCCTGCAAATTGTTGCTGGGTAAATCTAAAAATGAATTTAAACAATAGAAGTAATAATATCAGTAATATATTAAATCCATCAAATTTAAGTGCTTTCAGAGACATTCAAATAAATTTATGTGATAGTGGAGGTCCAAATACTTCTCCCGTTTTTAATAGCATACCCCGTTTATTAACTTGCGTATACAACGATTATTTTTTTAATTTAAATGCCACAGATGCCGACGGAGATTCTCTAAGCTATAGATTAGGTGATGTTGAAAACTCTCCAAATAATCCGGTTGTTTACCAGTTCCCATATTCTAAGAATGCTCCATTACCTTATTTAGGATTTCCTTCTACTAATCCCAATTTTCAACCACCTCTCGGCTTTCAGGTAAACCCAATAAGCGGTTTGGTTCAGTTTAGACCTACTATGGCATTTTATACTCCGCTAAATTTTGAAGTTTTAAAATGGCGTAAGATAAATGGTGTGCCCACCCTTATGGGGATTGTAACTAGAGAGGTAGATCATTCGGCTTTACCTTGTTATGGTACTCAACCCAATATTCGTATTTATGATATGAATGGTACACCCATTACTGCTGCCGATATTCGAGTATGTGAGAGTAAAGAGGCTTGTTTTATTGTGGCAGCTAATGATGGTTTTACCAACGCAGATACTACCATTTTGGAGTTTGCTAATACCCCAGGTTTAAGTGTTCAACCATATTATAACCCTGCTACCCGCCGTACCTTAGGCCCCATTCATGATAGTGTAAAAATCTGCATGCAACATAGTCCGAACACAAATTTGAGTTCAAAATCATTTTTAATTTCTATTGCAGGTAGAGACAAAACCTTACCCATTAGTATGAGCACCCATAAATCTTTTACCTTAATAAGTATGGCTGAACCAAAAGTTCGTTTACTGGCTAGTAGTACAGGTAATATGGGAAGGAAAATTTATTTGGGTAGATTAAATACTGTTCCGTTTAATGCTGGTCTTACCAATTGGAATATTGAAAATTTTCCGGGTTCGAATAGCTTTAGTACTTTTACAGCAAAAGATACTGTTTCTTTTACCTTTTCGGGTGGAGGTTGGTATAAAGTAAATTATGAATTAACGGCAGAATGTGGTAAAATAAGCATTAACGATTCTTTATTTATAGGTGGCTTTTCTTTATTTGCCTTCCAAAATCAGGCGCAAATATGTGCTGGAGATAGCACCGCTAGTATAGCCACTTCTGCCGCTGGAGCCATTGGCAATCCTAAGTTCAGGATAAATAATGATACGTTTCAAACACAATCAGTTTTTAGTAATCTGCCTTCTGGCTCCTATAAAATTTATGGTAAGGATGAAGCAAATAATATAGATAGTGTTACGGTTGTTATTCCTGTTAAAACGGCACTTCAACTGTCTCACACAAAGGTTTTACCTAAATGCTCTAACGACTCTAGTGGACAAATTACGTTAAGTGCAACTGGTGGTCAGCCAAACTATAAATATGTTATAGGTGCAGATACAAGCAATAATGGGATTTTTAGTGCAGTTCCTAGTGGTTTAATTCCAGTTAAATTAATAGACCAAACAGGCTGCATTAAGGTAGATACGGTAAATTTAATAGGTCCAAGCAGATTAAAATTAGAACTCAGTACCACCCCAGATTTATGTAATGGCACTCCAAATGGTGCTGCCTTTGCTACAGTTTCTGGAGGAACAGCACCTTATAGTATTTCATGGTTAAATAATACGCCTGGCTCTCAGCTGTTTTATGGAGGCTTGTTTGCGGGAGTGTATCCTGTAAAAGTTATAGATGCTAAATCATGTGTGTTAGATACGAGCTTTAGAATTATGATGGCTCCCATAACTCATACTCCAACTTCTATTTGTGCCATAAATGTATTGTATCCACTGCAGAAAAAACAAGTTATAAGCTGGAATAAAATACCGAGCAATCAAATTACGCATTACCAAATTTGGGAGTCAACAGACTCTACAATAATCTTTAATTTAAAGCAAACCTTTTTAGCCAGTGCTCCTGGTATTTGTTACGATACTATTCATGTAGAAGATAACCCTAGAAAGTTTTATAGAGTAATGGCATTAGATAGTTGTGGAAGGGTGAGTTACGATGGTAGAATGCCATCAGCATTTACCTTTGAGCTAGAAAACTACCTACAGATAAGCGGAAATTTTCCTGTTTACCAGTTTAATTACCGACCAAAACTCACTTGGAAAAAGCCAACTGTTTTAAATACCATCATGCAATACAGAGTTTATAGAAAGGGCGTAAGTAGCGATTTTGTGTTGGTTCAGACCTTAGGTGCTAATGATACCATGTTTATAGATTCTACTTTTAAGGGCAACGGACAAACATTGCATTATTATGTAGAAGCGGTGCCAACAGCCAGTTGCAACGGACAAAGTATAAAGAGTCATTCGCAGGTATACTCTGTTTTATCGGTATCTGAATATGCGGCGTTGGCCAAAGAATTTAAGTTGTATCCAAATCCTGCAAGCAGATTTTTAACGGTACAGAGTATACAATCTAAATCGTTTAAACAGTTAAAACTGCTTACTATTGATGGGAAACATTTGGAAACATATTCCTTTAATGATGCACAAAAAGAGGTGCAATTAGCATTGCCTTCATTGGCTAAGGGAATGTATTATTTGCTGATAGAACTCGAAGAATTACCAACAGTATCGCTGCCTTTTATGGTGGAATAATCAAGAATAAATTAGCCATGAAATAAATTACTTTTGTATTTTAGATTTCATGCATTTTGTATTCGATGGTATTTTCCCGCATCCTGAGTTGGCAGATGAGGATGGCTTGTTGGCGGTTGGGGGCGATTTGCTGCCGCAAACCTTAATTAATGCGTATAGCATTGGGGCTTACCCTTGGTTTAATGAAGAAGATCCTATTTTATGGTGGAATCCAGATCCTCGTTTGGTGCTTTTTCCTTCGGAGGTAAAGGTGAGCAAAAGCATGAAACAGGTGCTTAAAAAGGGTGTTTTCTCATATACTATCAACCAGCAATTTGAAGAGCTTATTCAGCAGTGTAGGGATGTAAGATTGCTGTATGAAGGCACTTGGATCAGCCCGGAAATTGTTGAAGCCTACACCAGAATGCATCATTTGGGCTTTGCACATTCTGTAGAAGTTTGGGAAGGGGATGAGTTAGTGGGTGGTTTTTATGGTATGCAATTGGGCAAGGTGTTCTTTGGCGAAAGTATGTTTAGCAAAAGAAGTAATGCCAGTAAAGCAGCTCTTATATATTTCTGTTTACATGCTATGCAAGAGGGAATAGAACTTATCGATTGCCAACAATCTACCTCGCATTTAATGAGCTTAGGTGCTCGCGAAATAAGTAGGAAAGAGTTTTTACGTTTGTTATCTCTTTATATCTAGTTACGAAAAATTTCTTAGTTCGTTTACTCTATTGGCATCTAGTCTAATAAAGATAAATAACAAAATGGTAAAGCTCAATAAGGCCGATCCTCCATAGCTTATAAATGGCAAGGGAATCCCAATAACGGGCATTATTCCTAGGGTCATGCCCACATTAATTACAAAGTGAAAGAAGAGTATACTCACTACACTGTAGCCATAAATCCTATTAAATTTTTGTCGTTGCCGCTCGGCCATCATGAGTAATCTGTAGAGCAGAAATATATATAAAATTACGAAAATCAAAGAACCAACAAAGCCAAATTCTTCGCCAATGGTACAGAAGATAAAGTCGGTACTCTGCTCTGGCACAAACCTAAATTTGTTTTGCGTGCCTTGCAGAAAGCCCTTTCCCCACAAGCCTCCGCTGCCAATAGCTATCTTAGATTGTTGCACATTATAACCTGCACCTTTTATATCTACTTCTTTTCCTAATAATACATTAATACGCGTACGTTGGTGTGGCTGCATTACATTTTCGAATACATAATCGATACTGCTAACCATTAATCCGGCTAGCATTACGGCACCAACAGTTATCATAATTAGCTGAGTGGTTCTGCGCACAAAGTATAAAAACAAGGCGGCCAAAACACTCAATCCAATAATGATATACAAGGGTGGAATAAGCAAAGAAAGTACTGCCAAAACTATTAGAATAAAGCCTGCAAATAATATCCATCCTGGCAATCCTTCGCGGTAAAACACAAAAATAAATGAGGTAAAAACTAAGGTTGAACCGGTTTCATTTTGCAGCAAAATAATTACCATCGGCATCAGAATGATAGCCGCACTGATGAGCTGTACTTTTCGGTCTTTCTCAAAATTTATATTGTAGCCACTTAGAAATTTAGCCAAGGCAAGGGCTGAACCAAACTTGGCAAACTCTGCAGGTTGCATTCTAAAACTCCCAATTTCAATCCAGCTGGATGACCCTTTTACCGTAGTTCCTGCTGCCAAAACTGCAATTAATAACAATATACTTATGCCATAAATGGGATAAGCAAATGCATAAAAGAATTTTTCGTCTATCAGCAGAATCATTAAGCCAATAAAGGTTGAAATCCCAATCCATATTAATTGTCGACCATAGTTTTCTGAAGTATCCCAAATATTAGGATTGGTTTCTTTGTACACGCTGGCATAAACACATAGCAAACCCACTACTACCAAAAAGTAATACAGCACAAGGGTTATCCAATCTATTCTACTGGGTTTTGAATCTGGCGCTATCATTTCTGTTGGTTAAATTACCTTTTAACATCCGTTCTAAAAGTGCTTTCCTGGTATCGTGTTTACCAGTTAGATATTGTTCCATCATTAAACTGGCAATGGGTGCTGCCCATGTAGCTCCAAATCCCGAATTTTCTACAACCACCGCGATGGCAATTTTAGGGTTATGTTTTGGGGCAAATGCAAAAAATATAGAGTGGTCTTTACCGTGTGGGTTTTGTGCTGTTCCAGTTTTACCACAGATTTCAATGCCTGGAATTTTCGCAATCCTTGCCGTTCCGTTCTCTATTACATCTTGCATGCCATCTATTACAACAGGGAAATAAGAGGTGTCTATGGTGGTCCAATTGCGGGTTGTATATTTGGGGTTTGGATTAGCTCTGTGGTTAATCTTCTTAACAATATGCGGAGTGATAAAATACCCTCTGTTGGCAATAGCTGCCGTTGCATTGGCCATTTGCAGGGGCGTGATACCAAGTTCTCCCTGACCAATACCCATAGATATAGTAGTTAATGCTTGCCATCTGTGTCGACCATAAATTTTGTCGAAGTAGGTTGATTTTTTTAATACACCCGGACCTTCTCCGTATAAGTCGATGCCCAATGCATGACCCATTCCAAAACTATATGCATGTTTGTAAAATTCGTTATAAGCATCTTCTACATGTTTGTACTTTGGATTGTTAACGATGGTTCTGTATACCTGACAAAAATAAGCGTTGCAACTAACCGCAATGGCACCACGTAAGGCAAGGGGAGAGCCGTGTGGGTGACAGCCTACGAAGAGGTAGCCATGATTACAACCATAACTTGTTTGCGGACTTAAAACTTTTTCTTGTTGGCCCATTAATCCTACAATTACCTTAAAGATAGAGCCAGGAGGATAAGGAGCAGAGATGGGTCTATTAAATAGAGGTTTGCTTGGGTCGCGTAGGAGCTCCATGTATCTGTTTCCACGTTCTCTACCTACCATTAAGTTGGGGTCGTATGAAGGAGAACTAACTAAGGCTAGTATTTCGCCAGTTCTAGGTTCAATGGCTACAATACTACCCGTTTTGTTATACATGAGAGATTCTCCTAATGCCTGTAGTTCTTGATCTATGCTTAGGTGAATATCTTTACCCGCCACAGCTGCCGTATCAAATTCACCGTTTTTATAGCGACCTTGAGTTCTATTTTTACTATCTACCAGAACATAACGAGTACCCTTTATGCCACCAAGTTCCTTTTCATAGATTTTTTCTACCCCACTAATACCTATAAAATCACCCATGCGGTAGTATCCATCACTTTTTTCAATATCTCTATCTGTAACCTCACCAATGTAACCCATAACATGTGCGGCATTGCTATGTTTATATTTTCTATCGGTTCTAACCTCCACAAAAAATCCCTGAAAATCGAATAGTTTCTCTTGAAAGGCTGCATAAGTTGGAATGGTAATTTGCCTTTGAAAAACTATCGGCTTCCATTTGCTATATCCCTTCTGACGTTTAAGTCTATTAAACGTAGCTATAAATTCTTCCTTAGAAATGTTTAATACCTTACAAAACTCATTGGTATCTAAATTCTTTACTTGATCTGGTATTACTGATAAATCGTAAATGGCATCGTTGTATACAAGCAGTTCTCCATTTCTATCATAAATTAAGCCACGAGCAGGGTATATCGTTTGTTCTTGCAATACATTGTTTTGGGCATAAAAAACATAGCTAGAATCTACAACCTGCAAATAGAACAGCCGACCTACATATATTAAAGCCACGCTGATAAAAATAAGTAATAGAGTTTTTTGTTTAATGCTGCTATTCATTAATTTCTCTCCTTGCTTTTATAAAACAAGAGTTCTCCCACTAAAATAATGAGTACACTAAAGATAGAACTTAGGAATACCCTCACCAAAGTTCTGAAAAATTCACTAAAACTATATATCTCTAAATAGAATAAAATAGTGTGATGAAGTATGGTTAATAAAAAAGCATAGAACACAAACCAAGCTATTCCTTTCTTCGACATAGAAGGAGAAATACCTTTTTCAAAGTCTTCTTTACTACAAGAAAAATTGAGATAAAACGAACGAATATAGCCAACAAATCCAGCTGCGGCCATGTGTAACCCGGGGGTGCTACTGAATGTATCCATCACCATTCCTGTAAAAAAAGAAAGCAGAACTACCGCCCAAGGTTTCATAGTAATGGGTAGGCTCAAAATAAAAATGATATAGATATAAGGATTTACATATGTATGTAATTCAATGTTGTTTATAACCAGCAATTGAAGCAGGATTATAAAAACAAAACGCACAATATGTTTAGCAATATCAATGATCACCTTTTAAACTGTTTTGAAGTGTGGCTTGTTCTTCTTTAAAAATATTACGTATCACATACACATTTTTCAGGGTAGAAAAATCGGTGTACAATTCAACCTTAATAGCATGAAAATTATCTCCAGCATCAATGCTATGTGAATATACTCGTCCAACTGGTAAACCCTGCGGAAACAACATAGAAAAATTACTTGTTACCACTTCGTCGTTTGTAGTAATGGGAACATGTTTGTTCACATATTTCATGCTCGAAAATTTAGGATCATCACCGTTCCATTCCAATGAACCAAATGCATTGTTCTTTTGAATCATACAGCTAATTTTGGTATTAGCATTTAAGGCAGATCTGATGGTAGCAAAATGTTCAGAAACACTGGTTACTATACCTACAACTCCGCTACTGCTGATTACTCCCATGTCTGGTTTTATACCATGTGCAGAGCCTTTATCTATGGTGATGTAATTATTACGTTTGCCTACCGAGTTGTTTACTACATTGGCAGAAATATACTCATATTGCTGCTTATATAAACTGTCGTTAATAGAGGTTTGTGTGAACCCATTTTGATAATACGCATTTAACATCTGAGAGCGCAATCGAGCATTTTCTGCCATCAAACTATCGTTCATGTTTCGCAAACCAAAGTAGTTAGTTGTGCTATTTACGGTTTCGTAAAAACCACTAGCCATACCACCTGTAAAGTTTAAGAAACTAGCTCGTTGGTAGTGGTTATATTGATATAAAACCACCAAGGAAAACAATTCTAATGCAAAGAAAAGAATGAAAGTATAGTATTTATAAAAAAAGAAAATCAGGTTTCTCATGTCTTTTTTCGATTCTTTTCAACGGTTGGTTCAGACCAACGGTTATAGTCAGGTCATTAAGAATTTGTGATTACTTAAATTCTTTAGTGCCATACCGGTACCTCTTACTACAGCTCTTAGCGGATCTTCTGCTACATGAACAGGTAATTTAGTTTTGGTGGCAATACGTTTATCTAAGCCTCTAAGCAAAGCTCCACCTCCTGTTAGGTATAAACCTGTTGAGTAAATATCGGCAGAAAGTTCTGGAGGAGTAAGCTCTAATGCTCTTAAAATAGCTTCTTCAATTTTAGAAATCGACTTATCTAATGCAGAGGCAATTTCTGAGTAGCTAACGGTAATCTGCTTTGGAATACCAGTCATTAAATCTCTTCCGTTAACAGCAAAATCTGGTGGCGGATTATCTAATTCAGGCAAAGCTGCACCTACTTCAATTTTAATTCTTTCTGCTGTACGCTCACCTACCAAAAGGTTATGCTGCCTGCGCATATAGTCTAAAATATCCTCTGTAAATTCATCTC
>JAKRSG010000025.1 GCA_022402405.1 Bacteroidia bacterium
TTTTGTGTTGTTAACTTTGGGTTCAGACATAAAAGCCCAGCATACCTATATACCCAATGGAGGGATTAGTTCGCATATTTTGGATAGGTTGGAGATTAAATCTGGAATGCTAGCAAATGATTATTTTCATAGTGCTGGCAAGAGTTACAGGAGAAAAGCCATTGCTAATTATATAGATAGTTTTCCGGTTAATAAAGTAGGGTTAAGTAGCGTAGATTATTTTAATATGGATTATCTCATTCAAGATAATTTTGAATGGAGTTCGAACGAAAATAGTAAAAATAAAAAAGGTATTTTTAATACATTTTATAAAAGAAAGCCTGCATTATATAATGCTTCTATTACAGATTTTAATTTAGTTGTTAATCCGGTTTTGTATTATCAAGTTTCTACAGATAAATGGAAAGGTGAGAACGCACTTATAAACAATAGAGGTATAGAAATAAGGGGAAATGTTGGTGATAGAATTGGTTTTTATACCACTGTAAGCGACGAAATATTAAAGCCTCATAGTTGGGTGGGTGATTACTATGAGAAAGATAGAACCTTGTTGTATGCTAACTTTGTGAAGGGCTATGGAACCTATGTTGGTTATTTTCTTTCGAATGCATATGTAACAGGTTCGTTAAATAAGTATATGGATCTTCAATTTGGACATTATAAAAACTTTATGGGCGATGGATACAGGAGTTTTATAATGGGCGATATGCACCCGGAGTATTTATCTATGCGACTAAACACTCGTATTTGGAAGATGAATTATACTAACATTTGGGCAGAATTGCGTGAACCTATTTCTGGGGCCTATACTATTCAACCCCGTAAATATATGGCCACTCATCATTTAGGTCTGAACCTAGGCAAGAATTTTAATATAGGGCTTTTTGAAACCATTTTATTTCAGCGCGATAGTGGATATTCAGGTACTGGTTTTGACATGAATTATTTAAATCCAGTTATTTTTTATAAGTCGGTAGAAAACGGACTCAATAGCACAGATAAAGCCATTATTGGAATGAATTATAAGTACAACTTTTTAAAACATTTTTCCTTGTATGGTCAAGTTGTGATTTCAGAATTTGTATTAAAAGAGTTAGTTAAAAATAGAGGTTGGATGCACAATAAATATGCTATACAGACTGGATTAAAATACATAGATGTTGGCGGTGTTTCGAACTTAGATTTACAGATAGAGCATAATATGGCAAGGCCATTTCAGTATACAAGTTACAGTGCTTCTCAATCGTTTAGTCATTTTAGGCAGTTTATGGCACATCCATTAGGAGCCAATTTTCATGAAGGAGTTGCCATAGTTAGATACCAACCTATAAACCGTTTAAACATACTAGCTAAGGTAATATATGCGATGTATGGAAACGATTCTGCTGGTAGCAATATTGGTAAAGATCCAAGGTTAAGTTATCGCACACATACCAGTCCGCTATACGGAAATTACATTGGGCAAGGAGTTCCAACAACCTTGTTGATGGCAGATATTACCATGAGTTATATGGCTTACCATAATATGTTTATAGACGCAAAGATTGGTTTACGACGCACTCAATCAGATAAAGAAATATTTAATTCGGAGACCAGTTATTTTACCCTAGGCATTCGAATGAATATAAATCAGAGAAATTACGATTTTTAGAACAGTTTTCTTATTTAATCTCCTTAATAATGAAATGGTTATATTTCATTGGTAAAGATGAATAATATATTAGAGTTCTAAAGGCTATTTTTGCAGCCCTAAATAATAAAATTTTGACCTTAATAAAATCTATCTCCGGTATCAGAGGAACCATTGGCGGGAAAGCTGGTGATGCCCTCACCCCAACTGATATTGTAAAATTTACAGCTGCTTTTGGACATCTTATGAAACAAAATCAGCCTAGTTGTAAAATTGTTGTGGGAAGAGACGCCAGAATATCTGGTGAAATGGTAAATTCTTTAGTTTGTGGCACTTTAATGGGCCTTGGAATTGATGTGGTTGATCTTGGTTTGAGCACCACTCCAACAGTTGAAATGGCTGTTGTTATGGAACAGGCTCAAGGTGGAATTATTTTAACTGCAAGTCATAATCCAAAACAATGGAATGCTTTAAAACTTCTTAATCACAAAGGGGAGTTTATTTCGGATGAAATTGGAAGAGAAGTATTGTCTATTGCTGATAGCGATAAAATTGAATTTGCTGAGGTTGATAAACTAGGAAAACGCACTGAAAACAATACCTATATACAAAAACATATTGATGCAATTTTAGCTATAGATTTAGTAGATGTAGATGCTATTAAGGCTAAGAAATTTAAGGTTGTTGTAGACGCAGTAAATTCTACTGGAGGTATTGCTGTTCCTCAATTATTAAGAGCTTTAGGAGTAGATGATATCATTGAAATCTATTGTACTCCTGATGGAAAATTTCCTCATAATCCTGAGCCGCTTCCAGAAAACTTAACAGCAATCTCTGGTGAGGTAAAAAGAAATCATGCAGATTTAGGAATCGTGGTAGACCCTGATGTGGATAGATTGGCCTTAATAAGCGAAGATGGAAGCATGTTTGGTGAAGAATATACCTTAGTTTCTATTGCTGATTATGTGCTTAAAAACACCACTGAAGAAAAACTAAATAGATTAGGATATAAGAGAAACTCGGTTTCTAATCTATCTTCTACGCGTGCTTTGAGAGATATAACAGAAAAACACGGTGGAAGCTATTCTGCCAGTGCTGTTGGTGAAGTAAACGTGGTAAAAATGATGAAAGATACCCAAGCTGTAATTGGTGGTGAAGGTAATGGTGGAATTATTTTCCCTGAATTACATTATGGTAGAGACTCATTAGTAGGGATTGCATTGTTTTTATCTCATTTGGCTAAGTATGGCAAAATTTGCTCTATGCTGAGAGAAAGCTATCCTGATTATACCATTGCTAAAAAGAAAATTGAACTTACCCCAGAAATTGATATCGACCGTTTATTGTCGCAAGTAAAGGATAAGTATAAAAAACAACCAATCAATGAAGTGGATGGTTTAAAAATTGAATTTGACAAAGAATGGGTTCATTTAAGAAGATCTAATACAGAACCTATCATTAGAATATACGCTGAAAGTCAGAGCGAGACCACTGCTAACAACCTAGCAGAAAAACTTATATCTGATATGAAGCAATTTATAAAATCATAAATAGACCATAGACCATAGTCGATAGTCCATAGTTTAAGAAAATTATTTTATACTAACGACCAAAGACTAACGACTAACCGACCAACAACTAAAAATATAACGAAATGGCATTACAATGTGGAATAGTAGGACTACCGAATGTAGGTAAATCAACTTTGTTTAATTGTTTGAGCAATGCAAAAGCTCAGGCGGCAAATTTTCCTTTTTGTACTATTGAACCTAACGTGGGTGTTATTACTGTTCCAGATAGTAGATTAAATAAAATAGCTGAGTTGGTAAAACCAAACAAAATGGTTCCCACTACTATCGAAATTGTAGACATAGCAGGTTTAGTAAAGGGAGCAAGCAAAGGAGAAGGATTAGGCAATCAGTTTTTAGGAAATATCCGCGAAACCGATGCTATTATTCACGTGTTGCGTTGTTTTGAAAATGAAAATATCATTCACGTAGATGGCAGTGTTAATCCATTACGTG
>JAKRSG010000241.1 GCA_022402405.1 Bacteroidia bacterium
CAATAGATACGGGCTCAGAAATAGCATCCATAAAATTCTTGAAAGGAAGCTTAACAAGTAAGCCTATTGGAACAAGCACTAATGCGACAAATGCGAATAATGCCCCGTAAAGCGTACCAACAAGCTTAAGTAAATTGCCTAGAACGCCCATTCCTAAACTCGCTACCGAATAGGCCATCGCGCCACCAACAGCCAGTGGAGCAAACAACATCACAATATGCGTAAACTTAAACATTACCTCGCTTAAACCTTCTGAAAATAAGAGAATTGCATTTTTCTTTTCTTCGTTTTTAACCAAAGCTAATCCAATTCCGAAAAGAATGCTAAATACCACAATCTGAAGGATTTGATTCTCTACCACAGCCTTTGCAATGTTTTCAGGAAAAATATCGAGCACTACATCGTGATTATTCTTTTGAGCAAGTAGAGTATTTGCTTTTTCAATTTGGGAATTCTGGGCTTCTAGGTTCGAACCTACCCCTGCCTGCGTAAGATTGATGGCAAATAAGCCTATTACGAGTGCGACAGTGGTTACTACTTCAAAATAAACAATCGATTTTAAGCCCATTCTACCCACTTGTTTTATATTAGAATGACCTGCAATACCAACTACAAGTGTTCCGAATAAAAGAGGCGCTATAATTGTCTTAATTAGGCGCAAAAAGATATCGCTAAATACCTTTAATGGTTTTCCTATTTCAGGGAAATCGCTTCCCAAAGCCACCCCAATAAACATGGCTACCAATATCCAAGCAGTTAAATTCTTCTTTTCTATAGCAAACCAAAGGGCTAAGCCAAGTGCGACCCATCGTAAAGTTAGCAAAATAGCCGGCGAAATTTGGATGCTTTGCTGCTCATTTAAGTAAAATAAAATAGAAAATAATCCGAGAACAGATAACGTTGCTACTAATAATCTTTTTGCCTTCATACGGCGAACATAGTAAACTTACACCTTAAAAACCTATTTTATTGGTTAAAAACCCTTTAATACTTTCACGGTCTCGGTTTGAACCAAATGACATTTTAGAAAATTTGTTTCTTAATATATTGTAATACAGAATTGTAAACCGAAAAACATAAAATCAATTTCTTTTTAAGTTTTGTTTGAACCCAATAATCTGATAATCTCCAATTATTAAAATCCCGACCAACAACTTGAATTTAAGTCAAGGTAGTATGTTATTTTTTCATTTTCAGAAAACCTGAATAAATTTACTTGTCTTTTGCTTAGAAATACTATCAAATAGACTAAAATTAGAAGTGCGACATTATGAAATAAAGTTATAAATCAGTCATAACATACCATCTGCAATTTTATATGGGAAAATAGGATTCTTAAATATTAGTGATGAAGGAAATGATATTCTTGGATAACTTGTATCTCATTAAAAGTTTTTGTTTATTCGGATATATTTTGATTTAATTGTTAGAGGTTTGAGAAAATACCCATTACTATTTTAAATGTTTATATCACACATAACTATATTCAGATTTTTTATATTAGTTTTTATACTACAGTTATCGATTGTACTTTTTGCTGAACCAAAACCAAACAAGGAATTTGAACAAAATAGTTGGATAAATCCAAAAGTTTCTTTAGAAAACAGATTTAAGGCATTAGACTCTTTTTATCAATTGAATCACCTAAAATACCCAGATTCTACATTGGTAACAGTAAATTATCATTACCAATTGGCCATTTCTGCAAATCAACCCATGCAGCAATTTGAGGCAATAAAGAATAAAGGAAATATACTCAGGCTAAAAGGACTTTACAATGAGGCCATGGATGCTTATGAAATTGCATATAAAATTGTAAAAAAGTTAGAGTATCCGCTTTTGATGGCTAAAATCGATGGAAATAAGGGGAATATTTATGCCTATCAACGTGATTATATTTCGGCTATAAATCATTTTTCAAAAGCTCTTTAAACGTATGAAAAGATTGGAAATAGTAATGGAAAAAGAACCATGCTTACCAGTCTTGGTAACATGTTTTTGCTTATTCAAGATTACAAAAAAGCTTTAACCTACTTAGAGCCTGTTTTAGAGGAATTAAAAGCTCAAAAAATTGAAGACAGAAGCCTGGGAATTGTTTATACAAATTTAGGTTGGGCGTATTTTAAACTTTCAAATTGGAGTAAGTCTAAAGAGTCATATGAAAAGGCTTTGCAGATATTAAAAAAAGAAAATGCACTTTTTTACGTAGCGGAAGTTTATGGTAATTTAGGAAGACTGTATAAAGAACTCAATGATGATTCAAAAGCGGTAAATTATTTAAAAAAATGTATTGAATTAAACTCATTATTAGGCGTAAAAAAAAGTGAATTAGAAGCAAAACTGTTATTGGCAGAGTTAACTGCAGATAAAGATCCTAAAAAGGCCCTTAATATGGCAATTTCTATAAAATCTGCTGTTGATAATGAAGAAGATATGATACTTTTAAGAGATTTATACTCTCTTTTACATGTTTGTTACAAAAACATGGGAACAATAAGCTCTGCTCTAGAATGTCATGAAATATATGCAAGATACAACGATAGTGTGCAAAAGGAGATAAACGGATTTAATACCATCCGAACTGCATATGAAAAAGACACTAAACTTCAATTAGTTAATGCCCAATTGAAAGCAGAACAAGAAAAGACAAATTTAGAAATTAAACAATTGAAACAAGTAATTGGGTTAATTTTCTTTTCACTTCTAATAATTTTTGTTTCACTTTATTATATTTACAATATCAGGAAAAAGAACCTAAATGAGCGAGAAAGACTATTAAAAGAAATCAAAAAGTTAAAATCAAATGAAAAAAACAACTTAGTCGTAAATTCTAAGGATTTTATATTTAATCGCGAATTGATTGAGCAAAAAATAAATCGGAGATTAAACGAAACTGATTGGAAAGTACTACACATTTTATTGGAAGATGCCACCTATTCTAATCGTGAAATTGCGGATAAGGTTTCTATGAGTATTGATGGAATTGGTTCATCTTTAAAGCGTATGTATGTATATTTTGATGTAAAAGAAACTAAATATAGGAAAATTGCTCTATTACATGCTGTTATGAATATTTCAAGTGTCGTAACAGATTAAAAAACGAGATTTTCACCCTAATTAGTATTAAATTCACCCATAAAGGTGATGTTTACTGGTTAATTCTGTCGCAATTTTGCGCACACAAAAAAAATTAAAACATGAAAAAATTATTTTTACTATTTATTTTAGCATTTGTATGCATGCAAATTAATGCTCAAACTCAAAAACACATTTCGGGATTGGTGGTAAATAAAATATATTTACCGATGGCAAACTATGAGGTGACCGTTATAGATTCGTCGAATGGTCCCAATTCTAAGGCGGCTAAATATACCTACACCACAAACAGTGATGGAAAATTTAATGATACAATTGAGCTACAGGGCGAAACCGGAACTCTATGGTATATTGTTGCAGATAGTTGTGGTTTTGCAACCATGCAACTTTCCTATGGGTTAAATACGCCTTTCAAAATGGCAACAGCGGGCGTTAGATTGTGTAATGTTAATGCCATCAGCACAAGCTTATCTTCCAGAATAGTTTCCAATTATCGTATCTCTGGTTTTCCTATTCCATTTATTGATGAGTTTTTTGTTGAGGTTTTTGATAATGATGCTAATGATTTTACCTTTAATTTATTGGATATAAATGGAAGAATTACTACGGTAAATTCTAGCATTATTAACAATAAAATTAGAATTGATATGAATAATGTATCCCCTGGAATCTACTTTTTATTACTATCTTCAAAAGGAGAGTTTGTTAGTACCTTGAAGTTAGTAAAATAAAAAAAAGTAACCTACAACTACTAGAGTTTCATGGCGGCTGCAAGCCAAGCCATGAAACTCCGGTAGAACAGCCTGTCTAGCCCCTACAGACGATATAATTTATTTCTCAATTATCTATATACAAGTTTAAATATAAGTGCAGTTGCATTTATCCTTTTTTATTTCGAGTTTTACATATCAGATTGTGTTAGGTTTTTTTGCAAGTTGTAATGTCTATGCAGGAGTCTTAACTTGGCGTAAATTTTAAAACGAAACGAAATTGAAAATAGTAACTTGGAATTGTAATGGAGCATTTAGAAATAAGTTTGAATATATTTCGGTCTTCAATGCTGATATTTACATTATCCAAGAATGTGAAAACCCTGCTGAATGTCGACACCTAAAATATCAAGAATGGGCTGAAAACTACATTTGGATAGGCGACACCAAAAACAAAGGACTTGCAATTTTCGCAAGACCAGAAATTAAATTAAAGAAACTTGATTGGTCAAACAAATTCAAAGACCACTATGTAAAGCACTTTTTACCTTGTAAAATCAATCAAGACTTTGATTTACTTGCTGTTTGGACCCACCGTAATAACTCGCCAAATTTCGGCTACATTGGACAATTATGGAAATATTTGCAAGTCAATAAAGACAAACTAAATACGACAATAATCGCAGGAGATTTTAACAGCAATACGAGATGGGATGAATGGGATAGATGGTGGAACCACTCTGATGTTGTAAACGAACTGAAAGAACTCGGAATTGAAAGTCTTTACCATAATTACACAGGAGAGCAGCAAGGTGCCGAGACAAATCCAACCTTGTACTTCCAGCGAAAACTCGAAAGGCCATATCACATTGACTATGTTTTTGGTGCTCAAAGATTCTCTGATAAACTACAGAAAGTCGAAATCGGACAAGCAGATAAATGGTTGGAAATAAGCGACCATATGCCTGTAATTTGTGAAATTGACGAATGAAAAATGAAAAACGACACGCCAACATGGCTTGGGATACACAATCCGATATGCTTTATGCCACTATGGGTGCCATATTTATGCTACTATTATTCTCTAAAATACAAGATAAACTGATTTCCACACATCAAACAAACTCCATTTAGTATCCCGCTTCTTTTAATCTAGTTTGGATGGTATTAAATGCTATTTCGCTTACTTTTTGAGTGTCTTTTGCAGTTAAACCGTGGGTGGATATTGGCTTGTGAATATGCATAATTAGCTTGCCAGGTTTAAAGTGAAACGGACCATCATCGGGTAGGAGTTCCCAGTTTCCAATGAGAGTTATGGGCACAATATCTGCCTGTTGGGCTATGGCCATTCTAAAACCGCCATCTTTAAACGGACTTAATTTCGGGGTTATTCGGGCAATGGTGCCTTCCGGAAAAATGGCTATGTTTTTTCCTTGTTGTAGTTCGCTCATGGCTAATTTGTATGCCTTAACTGGATTTTTGGTATCTAACGGAATATCGATGGTTCTGAAGAATACACCAAAAATGGGAATGTCTTTAAATTCCTTTTTCCCAACATATACAAAGTCAACACCCAAGCCAGCCAACAAAACCATCATATCTAATTTCGACGTATGGTTGGGCGTAAAAACATAGGCTTTGTTTGCGTCTAATGATTCTTCAAAAACGCATTCTAGCCTCACGCCGCCCCAAAACAAATTCCATTTCATCCAAAATCTGCGCAACATATGTGCATATGTGTGCAGACCTTTTACTCTGTGTGTTATAGCCAACGCTGGATACAAAATAATGAGCGTACCGGCAACTACTAATCCAAACCAGCAGGCCATTAAAAATTTGGCTATGTAAGATAGAAGTCGCAATATTTTTGTCTGAACCAAAATTTTAATGCTCTAATTAGCTAGCAATGTTACAAGAGAGTTACAATTTTTCCAAAACTATCCATTGGTTTGAACCTAAAAGAGAAAACAAATAAGATACTCAAGCGCAGAAAAGTTATTTTGTGGATTAATTGTTAAGATTCTTATAAATCCTTAAATTATAGCTACCTTTGCAGGCTGTTGTAAAAAAGATGGCTTTTTTACAGCTTGATAACAAGAATAATTAGGAATGAAAAGAGAGCAAACTGGCGGCAAACGCGGCCAAACAAGATCGGGTGCTGGCGCACCAAAACAAAGAAGTACAGGTGCAAAATCGGGGTTTTCTAGAGGTACAGGAAGTACAGCATCTAAATTTAAATCATCTAAGCCAAGTGATGGAACAGGCTATGAGAAAAGAAGTTCATCTGGAGACAATTACAAGCCAAGAACAGGTGCTAAAAAGGCATTTGGTTCAGACCGATATAAAAAGGATACTGGAGCGAGCAGAAGTTTTGAAAAAAGAGGCGGATCAGGAGAGGAGTTTAAACCAAGAACCAGTGCTAAAAAAGCATTTGGTTCAGACAGATACAAAAAAGACACTGGCAGCGCTAGAAGCTTTGATAAACGTGGAAGTAGGGATGCTGATGCACCCAGAACGCCTCGTAAAAAAATGGGCATAAGCAGGACGGATAAAAATGTTTTTCCTGAACGTAAAAAGCGTGCTTATGGTAGTTCGGATTCGTATAAAGAGCGTAAAAACATGGATAGTTTTTACGATAGAAATGAAGGTGCAGATAACGATAAACCTAATACGAGAACGCGCAAGAGAGATGATTTTTCGAGCGCACCTGGAAAAGGAAAGTTTACTAAGAAATCTGAATTAAAGGGTTTTAGACCTAGGGTTAGTGCAGGAAAAGAAGAAGATTTTAGATTTAAAGCACCGGGTTCTAGAGGTAAATCTATTGATTTAGGAGCTAAAAAGGAATTTGTTTCTACTTCTAAATCGCAATCGAAAGAGCGTATTACCGAAAACACGTTGAGTGTTGGTGGCGAGGTGAGGTTAAATAGATTTATTTCTAATGCGGGGGTTTGTTCTAGAAGAGAAGCAGACGAATTGATAGGAGCGGGATTGGTAAGTATAAACGGTGAAGTGGTAACAGAGTTAGGCTCTAAGGTAAAAGCGGGTGATGTAGTTAGGTTTAATGGAGAGAAACTGAGTGTAGAAGCTAAAGTTTATATTTTATTGAACAAGCCAAAAGATGCCATTACAACAGCAGATGATCCTGATGGAAGAAATACGGTAATGGATATTTTTGAGGGAAAAATGAGAGAAAGAATTTACCCAGTTGGTAGATTAGATAGAAATACAACAGGTGTTCTTTTACTGACCAACGACGGTGAATTGGCTCAGCGATTAATGCACCCGAAATATGAAATTAAGAAAGTGTACAAGGCTACTTTGAACAAAAATTTAAAGCCAGCTGATTTATGGACGCTATCTAATGGTGTGGAGTTGGAAGATGGTTATATTAAGCCAGATGCTATTGCACAATCGGATGCCAAAAATAAAAATGTGGTAGGTATAGAAATCCACAGTGGAAAAAATAGGATTATACATAGAATGTTTGAGCATTTGGGATATACTGTAGATAAGCTTGATAGAGTGTTATATGCAGGATTAGAAAAGGGAATATTAAAGCGCGGAGCCTGGAGAGAATTAAACGAGAAAGAGCTTAAGGTGCTTAAAAAAAGTGTTCACATGAAATAATTGAATATTAGAAAAATTTTTAAAGAAAAAATAGATTAATTTCGCAACCTTAATTCATTAAAAAATGAACGTTACATTGTTATTTATCGGCAACCTTGGTGGTGGTGAGTGGTTAATTATCTTGTTAGCCATTGTGTTTTTATTTGGTGGTAAGAAAATTCCTGAATTAATGCGTGGTATTGGTCAGGGAGTACGTGAATTTAACGACGCAAAGAAGAACGTTAAAGACCAGATAGAAGAAGGAATGAAGTCGAAAGACGGAGAAGCAAAATCATAGAACCTAGACCTGCCAATGACCTATTTCAGTTTAGCACAGATACAATCCGACATGGAGTTGGGCAAGATTACTTTGCCTGCTTTAGTAAATCACTATTTAGAAACCATTGAAAAGAAGCGCCATTTAAATGCTTTTTTAGAGGTTTTTGAAGAGGAGGCACGTACTCGTGCTGAAGAGATTGCTCAGAAAATTTCGAACGGAACTGCTGGTAAACTTGCCGGAATGGTAATTGGTTTAAAAGATAATATTTGTTACAAGGACCATAAGGTTTCTGCTTCATCAAAAATATTAGAAGGATTTACTTCTGTATATTCGAGCACGGTTGTAGAGCGATTATTGGCAGAAGATGCCATAATCATTGGTCGTTTAAACTGCGATGAGTTTGCCATGGGAGCTTCCAATGAAAACTCAGCATTTGGTCCGGTATTAAACGATGCAGACAATACGCGTGTAGCAGGAGGTTCTTCTGGAGGTGCTGCAGTGGCAGTTCAAGCTGGAATGTGCTTGGCAAGTTTTGGTAGCGATACAGGAGGAAGTATCAGGCAACCTGCTGCATTTTGCGGTTTGTATGGTTTTAAACCTACTTACGGAAAAGTATCGCGTTGGGGATTAATTGCGTATGCATCATCTTTTGATATTATTGGTCCGATTACCCACTCTGTGAGCGATATGCAATTGCTTATGGAAGTGGTTGCTGGAGCAGATGAAAACGATGCTACATGTTCTCAATTAATGCCGGGTAATTTTACTAATTACCCTAAATATCAAGATAAGTATAGATTTGCGTATATAGAAGAAACGTTACATGCCGAAGGAATTGAGCCTGAGGTTAAGGCAGCTACTGAGCGATACATTCAAAAGTTGAAGGCTGATGGACATGAAGTATTGCCGTTAAGCTTTGATCTGTTACCTTATTTAATTCCTATTTATTATACTTTAACAACAGCAGAGGCATCTTCCAATTTATCTAGGTTTGCGGGCATGCATTATGGATATAGAAGTAAAGATGCTTTTGATTTGGAAAGCACCATTAAAAAATCTCGCTCAGAGGGGTTTGGTGCAGAGGTAAAGCGTAGAATTATGCTTGGAACCTTTGTACTTTCTTCGGGTTATTACGATGCTTATTATAGCAAAGCTCAGAAAGTAAGAAGATTGGTTCAGGATAGAACCCAAGAGATATTTAAAGATTTCGATTTTATTATTTCGCCCACATCTCCTACAACAGCCTTCAAATTGGGCGAAAAATCTGACAATCCTATAGCCATGTATTTGGCAGATGTGTTTACTGTTCATGCGAATATTGCGGGTATTCCGGCTATTAGTATACCCAATGGAGAAGATTCTAATGGGATGCCAATAGGCTTGCAGATAATGGCAAATATGAATGAAGATGATAAGCTTTTAGCTTTATCTCAAATGCTTGCCGAATAGTGTTTGGCTAAGAGGCCAATTTCTAAAAATTTATGTTTAAAACTTAATTACTTTCTGACAAGAGTGCAGATAGTATTCTTATTTTGCGCGCTATGGTAGTGAAAATGAAAAGTGTATTATTGTTTGTTATTGGTTTGGTTCAAACCGTGGTGGTATTTGCGGGCGTTGATGAAGTTTACCAAAGTAGATTACAAGCTTTGAAGAGTCCAATAGAGTTTACTTATAATCCAGCGGTAAAAGCTCATATAGAAGAATATTTGGCTAATCCGGAAGCTACCAAGGAGCTATTAAGTAAGAGTAAGCAGTATTTTCCATTTATAGAAAAAACCTTAAGGTTAAAAGGATTACCTGGCGATTTAAAATATTTGGCAGCCACCGTTTCTGGCTTAAATCCGGCAGCGGTTAATAGCAGTGGTGCCAGTGGATTATGGATGATGGCCTATCCTGTAAGTAAGATGTATAAGGTAAAAGTTAATACATACATAGACGAGCGCAGAGATCCAACTAAGGCAACTTTAGTTGCTGGTCAGCATTTTAAAGATTTGTTTAGTATTTATAAATCATGGCCATTGGCAATAGCAAGTTATGGTTGTTCTCCGGTTACCTTAAACAAGTGCATTCATTTAAGCAACAATAGTTTTTACTTTTGGGATATATACCCATACATGCCTTTAAGTTGTAAAGATTTGTACCCAAAAGTTATTGCCACAGCTTATATCTTTAATTATTATAAAGAGCATGGTTTATCTCTGGTTGAACCAAAACAAGAATGGGATACAGATTCTATTTTGGTGAATAAATGGCTCTCTTTTCAGCAGATTTCTTCTGTAACAGAAGTAAGTGTTGATGAGTTAAGAAATTTAAATCCAATTTTTAGAAAGGACGTTATTCCGTTTAATGCTGATGGTTATTATGTGCGCATTCCGAAAAGCCGTTCTAGGCGTTTTGAAATGCTAAGAGACTCTGTTTATAGGCCAATTCAGTCGGCAGAGTTAATGGCTGAACCTATAGACAAAATGCAAACTCAGTCGCCCGATGTGGCAAAAGGGCCTTTAAAAAAGGTAACTAAAAAGAAGGTTACTTATACGGTTAAAAAGGGGGATAATATAAATGATGTGGCAGATTGGTTTGATGTGAGTGTGGCTGAAATTAAATCGTGGAATAAGCTTCGTGGTACCAAGTTAAATTATGGTAGGAAGTTAACTTTAATGGTGGATGGTTCTAAGTTAGGGTATTATAAAAAGATTAATACCATGAGTGCTAAACAGAAGAAGAAGATTAAGAAGAGGGATTAGTGTTTTGAAACTTTGTTTTTTTTGAACACAAAGGAACTAAGGAACGAAGGGGTTTTTAACACAAAGCAACGAAGGAATATAGGGGTTTTGGGGCATAAAAAAAGCCGTTCCATGTGGGACGGCTTTTTTGTTGAGTTCTTATAGGTATATTAATAAGATCTTCTGTCTCCTCTGTCGTTGTTAAAAGACCTTCTTTCGCGAGTTGGTCTTTCTTCGCGTGGACGAGCTTCATTAACGGTAATGTTTCTGTCTTTAAAAGACTGACCGTTTAGAGAGTTAATG
>JAKRSG010000242.1 GCA_022402405.1 Bacteroidia bacterium
TAAACAGGCGGAGTTTCTATGAATGCTACTTGGGAGAAATATGAAGATAGCATCTCAACAGTATTAACGCACTACACAGACCAGATAAAGGCCACAGATACGCTATCCAAACCTAGCATGTATAAAATAACGGTTATAGATAACAATATGGGTAAGGTAGAATACGATCAGGTGAATATTTGGGTTCAGCAAAACATACAGCCGCTGTTTTTTGTGCAATTTCAGATAGATTCTACTTTGTATTTTAGCAACCAAAGTGAGCCAATTGATTATAGCACGCAATACCTTTGGGAGTTTGGCGATGGCAATAGCAGCACGCAGTTAAATCCTATTTATACCTTTCCGTTTTTTGATAGCAGTTACGTAGTGTGTTTAAGCGCTACCAACCGTTGTGGCACCTTTACCGTTTGCGATACTATTAGGGTAGATTCTAGCGGACTAATTGCGTATTCATATAGCAAAAAGTTGGACGAAATAGGCAAGGCGCAAGAATTTGGTTCAGCCCAAATAAAAAGAGAAATTACCGTACAAAGCTTTCCTAATCCTATAAAAAATGAGGTGAGTATTGTGTACGATATTCCGCAGGCATACGAAATGGGCGAAATAGTGCTGCTTAATTATGCTGGTCAATTGGTTCAAAAAACCAACATCAAAAATGCCAAAGGATTAACAAAACTAAGCCTCGATGGACAGAGTAGTGGATTGTATATTTACCAAGTGTTGATAGATGGCGTTTATGTAAAAACAGGGAAATTGGTGAAGGAATAATGAATTTTATAGAATTATCCAATCACTGAAGAGACGCACGGCCGTGCGGTATAATTACAAACGCACGTAATTATCCATGATCATTTTGAACCAAACGGTAAATTTTTCGGGTTGGTTGCGGAGTTGTTGGTCTAGTTCGCTAAGGCTTATCCAATGAAAATCGTTTACTTCCTCGGGGTTTATGTGCGGATCTTGGTTATAGGTGCCAATAAAAACATGGTCGAGTTCGTGCTCGGTTAATCCGTTATCGAAGGGTGCTTTGTAGATAAATGTTTGGTGTAATTTGAGTTCGCAATCGAAACCCATTTCTTCTTGTAAGCGACGGTGAGCAGCTTGTTCGGTAGTTTCGCCTTGGCGTGGGTGAGAGCAGCAAGTGTTTGTCCACAAGCCACCTGAATGGTACTTGCTGAGTGCCCTTTGTTGCAAGAGCATTTCGCCTTTATCATTAAATACCATTACAGAAAAAGCACGGTGCAACAAAGCCTTTACATGTGCTTCTTGCTTTTCCATGAGTCCGATTTCGTTATCGTGCTCATCTACCAATATTACCATTTCTTGCATCATGGCAACAGCGCCCTTTCTTGCTCGCTTAGATTACCTTCTTTTTGCAAAAAAAGCTTTATTCTATCTTGTAAATTTTTGTCTTTTAGCTGCTTGATTTCTTGTAATAAAAGAGCTTTATCGGCTTGCTTCTTATCACTATATCCCAAAAAAGAAGGAACATTAAGCTGAATGCTATACCTCAAATAAATGATTTCTGCATTTTTAGGTTCAGCCCGAATGGCCTCTTCTAAATTACTTTTACCCTTACTAAACCAAGCATACTTTTGATTGGGCAAAAAGGCATATTGAGCCATAAGCATTTGGGTGGCGCCCAAATAGGCTTTTTCTGTGGGTGTAGGCGATTGTTTTTGGGTAAGTTGAGCCAATAACTCCTGCGTAATATCTTCGCTGTTTATGGCGTGATGGTAAGTATCTCTAATTTGCCTCACGTTTGTTGGGGCTGTTTGCAATAAAGTTAGAAGTAAAAACATGTTTAAATAGGCAAACATTTTTTATAGTAAGTTAAAACTATGGCGCAGGTATGAACCAAAAAACAAGGCATATTTTTGTTTATCGCTGATGCGCACGCGCTCTTCTAATATGGCTTGCGGCGGCAAAGTAACAATTTTATTAAGCAAACGCGAGTAATAAATATAGGCTACATACACGCCAAAACGCGCGTCTTTAGGGAGTTTTTTAATGCCCTCATAGCCATCTTGAAAATCTTTTAATACATCGGCTTCAATTTCGCGTTTGGTTTCTTCATTAAAGGCTTGCGTTTGCAATTGGGGAAAGTACATACGACCCAAACCATCTTTATCTGCTTTAAAGTCTCTTAAGAAATTTATTTTTTGAAAGGCTGAACCCAATTTCATGGCAGCTGGTTTTAACTCCTGGTACATGGCATCATTACCTTCGGTAAACACGCGTAAACACATAAGTCCAACCACCTCTGCCGAGCCAAGGATATACTCTTCATATGCCTTTTGATTATACTCTTGATCGTGTAAATCCATTTCCATACTCTTTAAAAAAGTAAGGATATTTTCGTGGTCTATTTTGTATGTGTTAACTACTTCCTGAAAGCTATTTAAAATGGGATTAGTACTAATTCCTCTTTCAATAGCTCTGAAAGTTTCTACCTTTAATTCTGCCAACATTTCGGCTTTAGGGTACCCATGAAAAGAATCCACTATTTCATCGGCAAGGCGTACAAAGCCATACACAGCATAAATAGGATTCTGGAAACGCTTGGCTAAAAAACGAATACCAAGCGAAAAAGACGTGCTGTACGCCTTGGTAACCATTTTACTGTTACGAATCGAAATTTTGTCGTATAATGTCTTCATAAAACGGGAAGATAATGATTTTTACTTTTAATAAGTTATATAAATTCAATTATTGCCCGTTTTGTTTTAAATTTTTACAAATACATTAAAATTTAATTTTAATTTAGATACCTATTTCCTTAAAAACCTGCATGGCTGCCACTTTTCCGCTAATGATACTTGGCGGCACTCCCGGACCCGGAACGGTTAATTGTCCGGCATAATACAAGTTTTTTATCTTTTTACTCTTTAAACTAGGCTTTAATATAGCGGTTTGATCCAAGGTATTTGCTAAGCCATAAGCATTGCCTTTAAACGCATGATAATCGTTCTTAAAATCGCTTACGCTATAACTTCGTTTGTAAGTAATGTGCGACCAAATTTCTTCGCCCAATTGTTGTTCTAGGCGTTTAATAATTTGGAAGAAATACTTTTCGCGAATATCAGCCGAATCGCCTTCTATACCAGGGGCAATAGGAATTAACAAGAATAAGTTTTCGCAGCCTTCTGGCGCTACCGAAGGATCTGTAACAGACGGAACCGAGGCATAAAATAAAGGATTGCTAGGCCACTTAGGTTGAGTATAAATTTCGTGCGAGTGTAATCCGAAATCGGTATCGAAAAACAGCGTATGATGAACCGCATTTTTTAAACGTTTGTTAATTCCTACATAATACAACAAACAAGAAGGAGCCAATTTACGCTTATCCCAATATTGGGCGCTGTAACTTCTTTGGTTGGGCTCTAAAATACGTTGGTCTATATGATGATAATCGGCTGCACCAATAATTACATCGGCTTCAAAATAATCTGTTTTGGTTTGTACCCCTTTGGCAATGCCATTTTCAGAAACTATTTTGAGCACTTCTTGGTTCAAACATAATTTGGCACCTTGTGTTTGAGCAACCTTTACAAATGCCTCAATTATATTGTACATGCCGCCCTGCGGATACCAAGTTCCTAAGGCAAAATCGGCATGATTCATTAAGCTATATAATGCAGGAGTATTTTCTGGAAGAGCGCCTAAAAACAAGACAGGAAACTCCATTAACTCTTGTAAAAAAGGATGAGAAACCACACTACGCACATGCTTGCGCATATTGTTTAAAACATCCATTTTTAGTAAGCCTTTTAGCAATCTAAGATCGGCAAACTCTAACAAGCTTAAACTTGGTTTGTACACCAAATCGTTAATCCCTACTTCGTATTTATAAGCAGCTTCTTTTAAAAACTTGCGAAGCTTAAGAGAAGAACCTGGTTCAAATTTTTCGAACAAAGCCTCCAACTCTTCCATATTTGCTGGTATCTCTACAGCCTGTCCGTTTTTATCTATTACGCGATAACTTGGATCAAGCCTAATTAGCTCGTAAAAATCGCTGGTGGTAAAGCCAAAATCTTGATAAAATTTCTCGAACACATCGGGCATCCAATACCAGCTAGGACCCATATCAAACGTAAAGCCTTCGGCTTTAAACTGGCGTGCACGACCACCCGGACTATCATTTTTTTCTAAGATAGTAACCTCATATTGCCCTTTGGCTAAATAGGCGGCGGCAGATAATCCGGCTACACCCGAGCCAATTACAATGGCTTTTTTCTTTGCGCTCATCATTAAAATTCTAAAATAAATCCAAAGGTAGGTAATACCGTATTATTAATATTCTCTAACAATAAAGGAGTAGCATTTGAGCCATCAGGTCTAACAGGATTTCCATCTGTAGATTTCCAATCAGAATTATCGGCAGTGCGCTCAAATGTATAGTTAGCCACCCCTTGTGAACTATACAATGTGGCATTGGTAACATCAATAAAAATATCCAAAGTAGTGCGCTTTAGATTAAACTTTTTATCTACACGAATATCAAATTGCTGAAAGGTGTTAATCTAAGTGCATTTAGCTGATTAAAATCTAATACTCCACCACCTGTGGTGAGGTAACTTGCACGAGATGCCACCAAATCGTATGGCGTATATGGCGAACCTCCGGCATAACGGTATTTTAAGCCCACTTCCCAACCCCTTTTAAACTTGTATCCAAAGATAGCAGAAATTAAACTTCTGGTATCCCAAGCACTTGGTACTAACACATTGTTGCTACCACTAAACTCGCTTATAAACCATGTGTAAGATAAGGTAGCAAACAAGTTTTTGGTAAGCTTTTGCTGAAAAAACACTTCAAAGCCGTACGACCTTCCTCTACCATTTGACGCAACCGCTTCGTTTCCTAATACGTTAAAATCTGCACCTTGATTGGCCAAAGAAATTCCGTTGCTTAACGAAACAGGGTAGTTAAAATAGTTCTTATAAAAAGTTTCAAATGTAATTCTAGTAGCCGCAGCTGGCAGGTATTCTATACCCGCTACGTAATGGTCTGAACCAATATATTCGTTGTTTTTATTTACGAAATTTCCGGTGTTGTCTCTAAATCCTAATAACGTGTAAATTGGAATTTTATAGTATCTACCTGCTGTGGCGTTTAAAGACCATTTTTCGGTTAATGCATAGCTAGCCGACATGCGCGGCGACAAGGTTCTAAGCGGATTTAAGCCTGTATTGGTAAACGTATTTACATCGCTACGTACACCCAAGTTTAGGTTCAGCCTACCATCTAAAAAACGGTTGCTTACTTCGCCAAATAAACCTCCTTTAAAAAACTCAATTGCAGAAGCATATTGGAAACTAATTAATGGCTGAACACTAATTTTATTGAAGGTGTAATTATTATATTTTACGTATTGAAACATTCCCCCATACGAGTATTTCCAGGTGCCAATGTACTTGCTAACATCTAATCTAAATTTGTTTTCTATTTCTTGAGAGTTTAATTGAAAAGCCCTAAATTCTTCATCGTTTGTTTTACCTTCTCTCCAGCGATCTAGACGGTTGTTGAACATATTTCTACTAGCAGAAATATTCATAACCCCATTGCTAATTCTGCGTTTTACAATGGCACCAACGGTGTAATTCCATTGGTTAATGTTCGGACTATTTCTTAAGATAAATTCCTTTTCTGGAGAAGATTCTTTGGGAACAGCAAAACTAAACTCATCTATGGCACCAACACCTAATGTAGTTAGGGTAGTTTTATCATTGATTTTAGTGGTGGTTTTAAACTGAAAATCCCAATAATTTGGTCGGATAGGCAAATCGATTGCGGTAAATAAAAACTGTAAATAACTACGACGAGCAGAAGCTAAGAAAGTAGTATTTTTACTAATTGGCCCATCAAAAGTAAGGGCAAATTCGGAGGCACTTAAGCGCATATTACCTTGCAAACGTTCTTTGTTACCCTCTTTTTGTTTGAAGGTAAAAACAGAGCTAAGGGCATTATCTACGCCAGCACCAAAACTACTACTGGCTAGGGTAACATCCTGAATAAAACTCACATTTAATATCCCTTGTGGTCCGCCCGAACTACCCTGCGTAGAGAAGTGATTGATAACCGGAATTTCGATTCCATCAAGGTAGAATACGTTTTCATTTGGCGCACCCCCACGAATGATGATATCGTTTCTAAAAGCTGCACCACCTGTATTTCCGCCAACTCCCGGTAAGGCTTGTATTACACGAGAGATATCAAAATTACCACCCGGATTGCTTTTGATTTCTTCGGCAGTAAGGTTTTGAATAGACAAAGGCGTTTCGGTTTTTTTGCCAAAATTTTTGGTTTTGGTTTTTACAATTACCTCATTTAAGCTTTTAGATTCGGGTTCTAAATCTATGTTAAACGTTTGAATATTACCTGTAGTAACTACAATATTAAAAACCGTTTTGGTAACGTAACCTACATATTGGATTTTGAGGTTGTACGATTTTGGCGGAATGCCTTTTAAAGAGAACCTACCTTCGGCATCTGTAAGCGTACCAAGGTTGGTGCCTTCTAAAAATACCGAAGCACCAATGAGCAATTCTTGGGTATTTTTGTCTTGAACCTTACCGCTAATGCTACCTGTATTTTGGGCATTGAGCGAAACTAAACTAATAAAACAAAGCACAAATAAGCTTGTTGATTGGGTAACTTTTAAGAACATATTTTCTGGTTATTCTATTTTAAAAAGGTTTGATTTGAAATAAAGTTTTACAATTGAAAAAAAAGCCGAATAAATTTGAAAAAATAAAATGAGTGATAAAACAGTAGCTATAATTGGATCGGGCATGGCTGGATTAGCTGCCGCCATAAGGCTAGCCGCCGCAGGAAATGAGGTAAGTATTTTTGAGGCCAACTCTTATCCTGGAGGAAAACTGTGTGAGTTTAAGCAGGGCAATTATAGATTTGATGCCGGACCATCCTTATTTACTCTCCCTCATTTGGTATTAGAATTATTGAGCTTAGCTGGCATTTCTGAAGATGATTTTCCGTACCTAAAATTAGAACAAGGCTGCCATTATTTTTATGAAGATGGCACCCGCATCATTGCCTATTCTGATAGAGAAAAATTTGCTCAAGAAATTAAAAATAAATTAAACGTAGATTCAAAAATTCTGCTTCAGTATTTGGATCAGGCCAAATACAAATACGAACATACCGCCCCATTATTTGTGGAGGCAAGCTTGCACAAAATAGGCACTTACTTAAGTCAAAAAACCATTAAAGGTTTGTTGGCAATACCAAAGCTCAATTTATTTGAAACCATGCAAGCGCAGAACCAAAGAGATTTAAAAGAGCCTCATTTGGTTCAATTCTTTAACAGGTATGCCACTTACAATGGCTCTAACCCTTACGATGCGCCAGCCTTGCTAACGATGATTCCACATTTGGAGTTGGGAATTGGCACTTTTTTTCCAAAAAATGGCATGATACAAATTACAGATAGTTTGGTTGCCGCCGCACAAAAACTGGGTGTTAAATTTAGGTACAATGAAAAGGTAAGCCAAATTTTGCATCAGAATAAGCAAATAACTGGCTTAAAAACTGCACAAAATACCTATGCTTTTGATACGGTAATTTCCAATATGGACATTAACCCAAGCTACCGCAAACTTTTGCCTGATGTGGCCGCGCCAGAAAATTTATTGGCTCAAGAAAAATCGTCTTCGGCTATTATTTTTTATTGGGGCATACAAAAAACTTTTGCGGAGCTCGACTTACACAATATCTTTTTTAGTGCCAATTACGAAGAAGAATTTTCGCATATTTTTAAAACTAAGAAGTTTTATGCCGACCCAACCATTTATCTAAACATAAGCAGTAAATACAAGGCAGACGATGCCCCTGCAGGTTGCGAAAACTGGTTTGTAATGATTAATGTGCCGCCTAATACGGGTCAGGATTGGGACCAATGGATTGCAGAAGCACGTGTGGCAGTTTTACAAAAATTAAGCAGGATACTAGGAACCGAAATTGCGCCTTTAATAGCCAATGAGTCTATACTTGATCCACGATTAATTGAAAGCAAAACATCGAGCTTTGGAGGCTCTTTATACGGCAATGCAAGCAACAACAGATACGCCGCATTTTTACGTCATGCCAACTACAGCAGCCAAATTAAAGGCTTATACTTTTGCGGCGGCAGCGTGCATCCCGGTGGCGGCATTCCACTTTGCTTAAATAGCGGTAAGATTGTGGCGGAGATGGTGGGGTGATGAGGGGGAATCCTAAATATCCAGAACAATTCTGAGATTTTCTTTTAGCTTCACCTTTTGTTCTTTTGTCAACTCGCCTATGCGGTTAATTAGTCTTTTATTATCTATAGTACGAATTTGGTCCACCAATATATCACTCATTTTTTCAAGTTGATTCTTTTTTAGATGAACTCTCAAAATGTCACTATTTTTTTGCACGTTGCTTGTTATTGGGCAAATAACAGTTGATGGATGTGATTCGTTTAATAAGTCTGTTTGAATGATTACCACCGGACGAGTTTTTCCAGGCTCAGTGCCTCTGCTTGGATTAAGATCTGCAAGCCAAATGTCGAATTGATTAATTTTCATCCAATAACATTTCAAATTCATTAAGAATTTCCATTGATTCTTTGCTAACCAATTCAGATTCTTTAGAAAGTTGTTTTTTTAACAAACGTCTTTTGTTAACACGATTGTATAGGTTAACAGCCTCATTTATGTATCGATTTCTGGCTACGTTTAATGAATTGGTAATTTCCTCAGCCTCATTAAAGATTTCGTCGTCTAGTTTTAAAGATAATATTTTCATATTACAAAGGTATATATTTTTAGTATATACTATAATTTAAGTTTGAAAAAGAGTGGTTACGGTTGTTGGAACTTCTTGGTTTATGAAACCAACAACAACAACGCTCCCTTTAACGGAAAAGACCAAAGCGGCAGTGCGTTACCGGCAGCAGTTTATTTCTATACCCTAAACCTCGAAACAAGCTGCGGCAAGCCGGTTCAAAAGACTGGGAATGTTACGGTGATTAGATAGGTAAATTGAGCTTTCTACTGCGCTGTTGAAATTCTAATGCCAATAAATTTTCACAGAGCTTCTAAATCTCTAAAGTTAATTTTAAATGACCGCCTAAACCGGTACGAATTATTTTCATTAAGGTAGAAAGTCTAATATCACTCGCATTATTTTCAATCCGTGAAATATAGGATTTATTGGTGCCGCATTTTTGTGCCAGTTCCTCTTGGGTCATGCCCAGTTTATTTCTTGCCTCTTCTATCAAAACACCAAGTTGAAAACTCTCAAACTCCTGCTCCCAAACTTCCCTTTTCTTTGAGCCACGTTTTCCATACTTATTATCAAGGATTTCATTTAACGTGGTGATATTATTCTCTTTCGTTTTCATATTCTGCTTTTATTTTTAATGCTTTTTCTATTTCAATTTTAGGCGTCTTTTGAGTTTTCTTTTGAAATCCATTTCCAAGAATCACCAAATTTCCTTTGTTGAAAAATGCAAAGATTCTAAAAATATTGCCCCCAAATTCCACTCGAACCTCATATAAACCATTCGTTCCCGTCAAATGTTCAAAATACTTTTTAGGAATTCTGTCAGTCATTTGAAGAAGGTTTAAAGTCCATTCAATTTTTCTTTGCACTTCATCCGATTGAGCTTGATAGAAGTTTAAAAAATATTTTTTATAGGCAATAACTTGTCTAATTTGTTTCACTGTACAAAGTTAACTATTTAGACAACAAAACAAATAGATTGATATAATTTTTTTGTCTCCAAAGCGTGCAGGGTAATAGCTTTTTTATTCTCTTTACATATGCTTGCAAGCAAACAGATTCATAGATATATACCATAAACCTCGAGACCACCTACGGAAAAACGGTTCAAAAAACCGGGAATGTTACGGTGATTAGGTAGGTAGTGGCAATGGTGAGTTTAGAAATTTTACATATTTGAATATTTTCACTATTTTTACAACATGAGTACCATACTTATTAAAACCGACAAACAAAGCAGTAAAATACTTGCGGAACTTGCCAAAAGGCTTGGTGGGAATGTTATTGACATAAAAGATGAACAGTTTGAAGATTTAATGCTTGGTAACTTAATGGATAAAGTTAAAACTGGTAAGACTGTTTCAAAAGAGTCAATTTTAAAAAAACTTAGATCTTAATGATCGTAGAATTTGATAAATCTTTTGATAAATCCCTCGACAAATTGAAGGATAAAACTCTGTTTCCGAAAATCGAAAAAATAATTTCAATACTTGAAAAAGCAAGTTCATTGAATGAAGCACCAAACATTAAAAAACTAAATGGCTTTAAAGTTTATTATAGATAACGACTTGGTGACTATAGAATTGGAATTGAACAAATTTCTAAAAGCACTATAAGTCTTATTATTATAGCGCATAGAAAGGAGATATATAATATATTCCCATGATATACCAATTGAAGAAAAAATTACATTGCTTTAAAATCAAAAGCAGAACCTTTTAATGGTAAAAAATGATGAACAAAGAAAAAATCAGAAACGCTAAAAACTTTGACGAGTTGTTAGAAATTAAATACGGCAAAATTAGTTCTCAAAAACGTGACCAATTTGAAGAAAAAGCACAATATTTCGTCATCAGCGAAATGTTAA
>JAKRSG010000243.1 GCA_022402405.1 Bacteroidia bacterium
GTCAAAAAGGAGACACAAGAACATATTGTATATATATCAAATAAGCATAAAAATAGTGTGGATATTAATAATAGTATTTTCACCACAACACACATGACAACTAGCCTAGAAAACAAAGGTCTGGTAAATGAACTTGAACATATAGCTGACGAAATTTTATCAAAAACGCATTTCATAACGACTGAAGAGATAGCAAATTCTGCACTATGGAGAGTTGCTAACAAAAGACCACCTGCTTTAAAGAAAAGAGAATTTAAAGATTGTGCTATTTGGGAAACTGTATTATCAATCGGATCAAAGATAAATGGTAGTGGGAATAAACTTGTTTTTTTTACCGTAAATACTGATGACTACATAGATAAGTCAAGAACAACTCAGGTATTACATAGTAATATTTTAAGTGAAGCTACAACAATCGGCGTTAATTTGTCGCTAACTTATCAGGACTCGTTCAACAATCTAATATGATAAAAAAGTCAGCATTTACAAGTGTTTTGTATGGCTTAAAGCAAAGTGTACAAACAACAAACAAAAATCAATCAAATGATAACTGAAAAAATACTAACAGTTCTATCAAATCAAATCATAATGAGTAAATTTAGCTTCTGACATTTTAAATATTTATTTTATACAATTGACAACTACAATTATAACATTATACTATTAATCAATGTTAATCTTTAGTTATCAAACTATTGCAAATATACAACGTTTACAAACAATTGACTTTTTATTTTTAAACATTTGCCATTTACATAAAAATCAATTGCATAAAACTTTAAATTCATGCTCCTAAATTATACCACCAACAGCAAAAGTTTCCTGGTAGCCAGAGCAGCGCATGAATGGCAAATTATCGAATGCCAATTGAGAAGACCCAACAGAAAAATGCCTTATTAGTTAAGCTCCACCGCCTCTTCCCTTTCCAAATAACTTAAGCATAAACGAATGATATGGTAAGGAACTTCCTCTTTTAAGAACAAGTAAATGGGGGCTAATTGTTTGGATTCGCCTGTTTCTTGTTTAGCTTTTTTTACCAATTCTATTTCTTGCGTGGTAATATAAGAATCTAGGCTAGCTAGCTGTTTGGTTTGATATAAATGCGCCACATGCGAGTAGATAGTAGTTGCTTGAATTTGCCTTGTTTCTGCAATTTCTTCTACCGAAAAGCCTTGTTGTAATAAGGCCAAAGTTTCTTTGTAAGTATCTGCTTTAGGCACCTTTATATAGGCTTCCTTTTGCCAGCTTTTTAGCTCCTTTAACAAGGTATTACCGTATTTCTTAACCTTGTGCTCGCCCATACCATTTACATGAATAAACTCTGCCAAACTCTGTGGTTTTTTAGATACAATTTCTTTTAAAGTGGCATCGCTAAAAATAATGTAGGCAGGTACATTTTCTTTTTCTGCCAACACCCTCCTACTGGCGCGTAATTTCTCGAACAACAACTCTTCTTGGTCTTGCTCTGTATAGGTTTTTTGGTAGGTTTTGGTTTTACCTGTAAAGTCGTTGGTAATTTCTGGCTGAACCAACTGTATGCGCTGCCTACCATACAAAATCTGATTCCCAAAATCGGTAATTTTTAGCGAATTGCTTTCATCGTAGGCTATTTCTAATAAGCCCAAATTAATCATTTGCAGAATAAGCTGCTGCCATTCAAAAAAGCTCTTATCCTTGCCTACTCCATAGGTTTTTAACAAATGAAATTGGCTCTCTATAATTTCCTTTCTATGCGAGCCACGTATAATATCTATGAGCATATTAGTACCTACACTTTGATTGGTTCTGTGCAAGGCAGATAATGCCTTTTGCACCAACTCTGTTCCATCAAACAATTTTTTAGGCTGCTTGCACACATCACAATTATGACAATCATCGCTAAGTGTTTCTCCAAAATAGGCCAACAAAATTTTTCTTCTACAAATAGGTGCCTCGGCATATTGCTGCATGCGGTTAAGCTTTTCTAGGTTCAGCTCTTTTTGTCCGCTTTCTTCTATAAAATTACGCAGCATAATTACATCACCCAAACTATAATACAGTAGCGTATCGCTAGGTAAACCATCCCTGCCTGCACGACCAATTTCTTGGTAGTAGCCCTCCATATTTTTGGGCAGGCTATTGTGAATTACAAAACGCACATTGCTTTTATCTATGCCCATACCAAACGCAATGGTGGCACAAATTACCTTGGTTTTATCATTAATAAATTCCTCCTGCACCCTAGATCGTTCCTCGGCACTCATACCCGCATGATAATAATCTGCCGAGATACCATACGCTTGCAAGTCGGCCGCCATTTCCTCCGTAGCCTTTCGGCTCAAACAATAGATAATACCCGATTCTTTGGCTCTGGCGTGGATGAAAGAGATAATTTCCTCCATTTTCTTTTTCTTCTTTACCCCAAACCTTACTGTGAGCGACAGATTAGGCCTATCAAAACTAGCGATAAAAACCTCAGGGTTTTGCAGACTTAACTGATGTAAAATATCCTTACGCGTAATTTTATCTGCGGTAGCAGTTAAAGCAATAATAGGCACCTGAGGCCAAACCTCCTTTAATTGCTTAAGCCGTGTGTATTCGGGCCTAAAATCATGTCCCCAAGCACTTATACAATGCGCCTCATCAATGGCAATTAAAGAGATAGTTACCTGCGAAGAAAAGAAAGGTATAAGCGTAAGCAATTTTTCTGGCGACACATACAGCAGTTTTACACGCTCATTTTTTATTTGTTCTAATAAATCGTACTGACTAGCCTCATCCATACTACTATTTAAATAAGCGGCAGAGATTCCATTAGCTTTGAGCGCATCTACCTGATCTTTCATGAGCGCTATAAGCGGAGAAACCACCAAAGTAAGATGAGGCAGTAACAAGGCAGGTACTTGAAAACAAATAGATTTTCCGCCACCTGTTGGCATGAGAACAAGAGTATCTTTGGCTTGTAAAATACCTTGTATTATTTCCTCCTGCAGCGGACGAAACTGTTCAAATCCAAAATGTTTTTTTAAAATCTGTTGTGGGATATTTGTTGTTTGCATTGTTCAAACATAATATTTGATTTGTATATGCAAACAATGGCTTGAACCTAGAGATTGAAAATGAAAAACAAAGATTTCTATTCAGACGTATATGAAATTGTGCGATTAATTCCACCCGGAAGAGTAAGCACATACGGCGCCATAGCCCGTTGTTTGGGCGCTTCTAGGAGTTCTAGGTTGGTTGGCTATGCCATGAATTTATCCCATAATCTAACACCAGCGGTACCCGCACACCGAGTAGTAAATAGAAACGGATTATTAACAGGCAAACATCATTTTTCTTACGAAAACGAAATGCAAGAATTGCTAGAAAAAGAAGGCGTAATAATAGAAAATGAGCAAGTTAAAGAATTTGCCAATTTGTTTTGGGACCCGATAACAGAGTTAAAAATATAATAGAAACAAAATAAAATATGGAAAACACGAATGAAGTGAAAGAATTCAATGAATTTAGAGAAAAAATGAACGAAAAAATTCTAGGTTCAGACAATATGGTGCTAAAAAGACTATTTAATTTAGATACCAACACCTACCAAGATGGAGCCTTACCTATGGTAACCAAAGAAATGTTAGGATTAGTTGCCAGTATGGTATTACGCTGCGACGATTGCATTAAATATCATTTAGGAAAATGTTACGAGTTAAAAGTAACTACCGAGCAGATGTTTGAGATATTTGCCGTAGCAAATATTGTGGGCGGAACCATTGTAATTCCGCATACTAGAAGAGCCGTTTCGTATTGGGAGGCATTGCAAGAAAATGGAGAAAAATAAATTAGTAAAATCTTACTTTCTGTATTAATTTGCTAGCTCATTTTTTCCTATGCTACTTAAAAACTTAAACATATTATTTTTACTATTTTTCCTTGTGTTTCAGCAAAATTTGATGGCACAAGAAGACTATGAAAAAGATAGTCTGGAAAGTTTATTACCTTACGCAAACGATTTACAGAGGGCAGACATTTTGAGCGGTCTGGCAAATTGCTTAAGAGGAACAGATACTGCCAAAGCATCTAGTTATGCGAGGCAAGCATTAATAATTTCTAACAAATTAAACTACTGCAAAGGCAAAGCAAACGCCTTAATTACGATTGGGATTTTAGAAAAAAATCAAGGCAAATTTGCAGAGGCAAGGTTACACTATCTTAAAGGACTTCAATTAGCTAGAACCTGCAAAGAGGCGGCAAGTGTTTCTTTTGCCTATCACAGTTTAGGAAATTTAAGTTACATAAAAAGTGAGCTAAAAAAATCTATTCAATATTATATTGCCTCCGTAAAAATATCTGAGCAATTAGGCGACAGAACAAAAGCGGCTAGAACCTATAACAATATTGGTTCATTAATGATGGAATTGGGCAAATTTGATAAAGCCGAAGAGTATTTTATTAGATCAATTGACCTATTTAAAGGGAGTTCAGATAAATTATTAATTGCAGAGATAGAAAACAATTTAGCGAATATTTACCAACAGAAAGGGTACGATTTAAAGGCGCTGTATCATTACTCTAATGCACTCGATGTATTTAGAGAAAAAAGCAGTTCATCAGATATTTCGAGTGCTTTAAATAATATTGGATTAGTGTATTTAAAAAGAAAACAATTTAAAAAGGCGCTACCATTTTTATTAGAATCATATAAAATAGATTGGCAATTAAAAGACCAAAAAGCACTAGTCTTAGTAAGCAGTAATATATTAGATGCTTACCTATTAGCCAACAAATTAGACTCAGCTCAATTTTATTTAAACCAAGGATTAAACTTATATAAACAAAAGCCAGAAGGTTCAGAAATAATTTCGTTATACGAATCTGCTTCCAATCTATATGGCAAACTAAACAACAAAGCCAAACAAGATTCTTTCCTGAACCTAAAAACCACAATTGCTAAAGACTATTTAAGTAAAGAAAACAGAAATGAAATTAATTTAGCTACCACAGAGTTTGAGAATGAGCGTAAAGAGCAGCGCATTAAACTCATGGAAAAAGAAAATGAAATTAATCAGCTAAAAATTTTAGAGCAAGAACTTATCATTAGACAAAGGAATATTTTACTTATTGCCACAGCTGTGGCAGTATTCTTCTTAAGCTTAATTGTGGCACTTTTAATCTATTTATTTCAAATAAATAAAAAATATAAAACCTTTGAAATAAGCAGTCAGGCCAAAAGTGATATTCTAAATCAATTAAACCACGAAATTAGAACTCCTTTAAATGGAGTGGTTGGAATGAGTCAGCTTGCCACAGAAAGTAAAACATTTGCAGAGCTAAAAGAATATTTAAGCTTTATAAAGTTAAGCGGCGACGAACTCGTATATGTGCTTAATAACCTAATTACATATTTGCAATTAGACAGAAACGAAGCCAAACCGATCTTATCGCCGTTTGATTTGCCAGGTGCATTAGAAGAACTATTTAATACCTACCGCATTCAGTGCAAAAACAAAGGGCTTTTGTTTAATCAAATGGTAATGCCTGGCATCCCCAAATGGATAAATGGCGATAAACAAAAGATACTGATAATACTCCAAAATTTACTCAGTAATGCTATGAAACAAACCCCAAAAGGAATTATAAAAGTAGAGGTAAGTCAGAGTGCTTCGAGAAAAAAAGATGGCAAAAAATGGAGTACTATCCAATTTTCGGTAATAGATGAAGGACCCGGATTATCAGAAAAAGAAATTAAAAGTATTTTTAAAGGAACACCTAAAACTCGGAAAGGAGAAACGGGTTTTGGAATTGGACTTAAAAACGTAAAAGAGCTTAGCGATTTAATGAAAGGTCATATTGAGGTTATTTCAGAAAAAGGAGTAGGCAGCAGTTTTATTGTTGAATTAGAGCTAGAGGAAGTAGAAAAAACAGACACGCAGTTTTTAAGTGAAAGCCTCGCCATTACTAATTTTAACCCGCAGAAATACAATATTTTGGTGGTAGAAGATCACTTGGTAAACCAGTTTTTATTGAGTAAGATTTTAGAGAAAGAAGGATATAGCTGCACCTTAGCAGAAAACGGTTTAAAAGCGCTTGCGGCGCTGAGAGAACGAAATTTTGATTTGGTGCTAATGGACCTAAGAATGCCAGTAATGGATGGGTTAGAAACAGCCCAACATATCCGAAATTCGGAGGAATTTGAAAAGGATAGAAATATTCCCATCATTGCCATTTCTGCGCATGAAGATTACCAAGAGAAAAAGAAATGTATGGAAATTGGCGTTAACGATTACATTCTCAAACCTATAAAAAAAGATATTCTCCTAAAATCATTGAGAGAACAAATTGTAAATAGTAAGTAAGAAGTCCTAAATTATTTAGATATTTTTAAAAAAAATAGTTCATATTTGCCAGCTCAAAAACAGAATATATGTCAGTATTAGTAGATAAAAATTCTAAGGTGATTGTACAAGGATTCACCGGAAGTGAAGGTAGCTTTCACGCTCAACAAATGATTGAATACGGTACCAACTTAGTTGGTGGCGTTACACCGGGTAAAGGTGGTCAAACTCACCTAGACAAACCTGTTTTTAACACTGTTTTAGATGCAGTAGAAAAAGCAGGCGCTAATGTTTCCATTATTTTTGTGCCACCTGCATTTGCTGCAGACGCCATTATGGAAGCCGCAGACGCAGGTATTAAAGTAATTGTATGTATTACAGAAGGAATTCCTGTAAATGATATGATTGCTGTTAAAGAATATATCAAAAGCAGAAACTGTACTTTAATTGGTCCAAACTGCCCAGGTGTAATTACTCCAGGTGAGGCAAAAGTTGGTATCATGCCAGGCTTTGTATTCAAACCAGGCAGAATTGGTATCGTTTCAAAATCAGGTACTTTAACTTATGAAGCTGCAGACCAAGTAGTAAAAGCTGGTTTAGGTATTAGTACAGCTATTGGTATTGGCGGAGACCCAATCATTGGAACTCCTACCAAAGATGCAGTAGAATTACTTATGAATGATCCTGAAACAGATGCTATCATTATGATTGGCGAAATTGGTGGAAGCTACGAAGCAGATGCTGCTCGTTGGATTAAAGCCAATGGTAACAAAAAGCCAGTAGTTGGTTTTATTGCCGGCCAAACAGCTCCTCCAGGAAGAAGAATGGGTCATGCCGGTGCTATTATCGGTGGTAAAGATGATACTGCTGCCGCTAAAATGGCAATCATGGCAGAATGTGGTATTCACGTAGTAGAATCACCAGCAGAGATTGGTTCAGCCATGCTTAAAGCGTTACAAGCCAAAGCATAATTAATATAAAATACAAAAAGCCGCATGCGAAAAATCGTATGCGGCTTTTTTTTTATCAAATTGTTTAGAAATAGTCTAAATTGCATTCCTAAATTACCTACACATGAACTTAATTAATTCGAGTTTATTTACCCATGAAGGCATTTCAAAAATGCGCGAAGAATTTAATTCTGCCAAGCCATACCGTCATTTGGTAATAGACAATATATTAACCTCAGAAATTGCAGATCAAATCTATAATGCCTTCCCTAAAGAAGAAGTATTTAACAAACGTTACAAAGGCGTAAACGAATTTAAAGCAGAAGGCTCCAATTTTGAAGATTTCCCTGCTGTTTTTAGTCAGTTAAAAGAGGCATTCCACTCAGCAGAATGGTGTAAAATAATGAGCGATATTACTGGCATCGACGAGTTATTTTCTGTTCCCGATGCGCTTGGCGGCGGCTTACACCAAGGTGGAAACGGCAGTTTTTTAGATATTCATATAGATTTTAATATCCATGCAGATAGAGGTATCCATAGAAGAATAAACCTGCTGGTATTTTTTAACAAAGATTGGAAAGAAGAGTACGGCGGACATACAGAATTATGGAATGCAGATATGAGTAACTTAGATAAAAAGGTTTTTCCGGCATTTAACCGCTGCCTAATCTTTGAAACCAATGAAATTAGTTACCATGGCTATGCAGCTATTTCGGTTCCAGAAAACGTAACACGTAAATCGTTTTACGCATATTATTATACCCAACTAAGAGAAGATGCGGTAAAGTATCACGACACTGTATTTAAAGCCCGACCAACCGATAGCGCTGTAAAGAAAACCTTAACACCCATTAAAGAAGGTGCTAAGAATTTTATAAAAAGGCAACTTAGAAATTTAGGAATTACGTTTAAATAAACACCTATTTCCTTTTATTTTGTGTTATGCTTCTAAGTCTCATTTTATTGTTATACGGCCTGAGCCTATCCTATTTAATTGGGAGATTAAGTTGGGCAGGTTTAAAGAATGTATTTAACCTACCAGAAGAGTTTATACCTCATCTGAGTATTTTCCCTATCATTGGCCTCGCAGCTATGAGTCCGATTGTAGGCATTTACCATTTGTTCTTTAAAATAGATTTAGTTGTACATTTCATTTTTATAACCCTATTACTCGTTTTTTATAAGTCGTTACCAAAATATTTGGCAGAGGCTTGGATACTTATAAAAAAGGAATTTGTTTTAATCTCTCTATTAGTTTTTGGCGTCTTACTTTCTATTGTTTTAAGACCCGGAACAGGAGATATTGCCGATTATCATTTGCAAGCCATACAATGGGCAGAACGCTATGCTAATATTCCAGGATTAGGTAATTTTAACCGTCCGCTGGCCAACAATAATTGGTGGTTTAACCTGCAAGCACTCGTTGGATTTTATCCCTTAGGAGTTCCATCTGTTTATGTAGGCAATTCATTGTTTTTTATAAGCACATTTCTCTGGTTTTTCCTCTCCCCTAGCGTTTCTAAGGCACAACAATGGATGAGATACATCTTTTTATTATTTATGATAATGGCCTTTAAAACAGCCTTTATTGGAGCAGTAACGCCCGATATTGTTATTACCCTTACACTCTATATTTTACTGGATATTTTTATACTAGCTAATTTCCATAAAGCCGATTATAAAGCCTATTTAGTATTAAGTGTATTGTTTATATGTTGGGCACTCACCGTTAAGGCTACCGCTATAACCTATGGTATGTTGTGCTTACCTGCACTCTTTGTTTTGCTCAAACAAAAAGACTTCAAAAGCTTGGTTCAGCTTATTGGTTTAGCATGCATTTTTCTGGTGCCTTGGCTTGTCGGAAATGTAATTGTAAGCGGCTACCTGCTATATCCTTTTCATCAGATAGACTTATTTAATTTTGACTGGAAACTACCAGCAGAAGTGCTAAAATTTGAAACATTTAGCATTAAAAGTTGGGGCAAAGTACCGTTTCAAGATATTTATTATACTGCCACGTTAAGCATAAAAGATTGGTTGCCTTTATGGTTTTCTAAACTCGATTTTTTAAATAAATCTTTGGTTGTTTCTTTTGCTCTTTCTACACCCGTTTTATGGATATTGGTTTGGAAAAGAAAAGAAATATTATGGCTGATCCTATTTGTTTTACTCGGTTTTTTAGTCCTGTTTTTAAATGGTCCGCACCCGCGATTTTTATTTGGATACATGGTAAGTACGCTAGCCTTAATGGCATACGTGTTGGCAGAAAAATTTCCTTTTCATTTGGCCAAGCCTTTCCTAACAATCTTTACCGGAGTAATGGTAGCATTTGTGTTGGTTCAGACCGTAATAAAAGGCGATTTACAACAAGGTGTTTTAGTGCCTAAAGCATATCCGAAAACCAGTTTAGAGACTATAAACTTAAACGGCTTTAAAGCTTATAGCACGCCACATGAGGGCATTTGCTGGGACCAATTCCCGAGCACCTATTACATGGTACCAGGCACCCAATTAAGAACCAACCAAGTAGAAGACGGATTTAAGAGTGTTACCACTTCTTTTTAAAATCGCCGCGAGAGAAGAATTTTTCTATTAGGCAATACAACAATATAAAGAAATATCTGCTACCCATTTCGCGAATCTTTAGGTTGGAAACCCCGTGTTTTCTGTTTGTCCAGCTATTAGGCAACACCGCATAAGAATACCCACGGATAATTGCCTTTAACGGAATCTCAACCGTAAGGTTAAAATGCGGCGATAAAAAAGGCTTAACCCCATCAATGGTTTCGCGTTTGTATAGTTTAAAAGCATTGGTTACATCATTGTATTTGATGCCAAATAAAATACGAACCACATTATTAAAGAATCTATTTAAAAACAGTTTGTGACTAGGATAATCATATACCTTACCACCCTGACTCCAACGCGTTCCAAAGACACAATCATAACCCTCGAGCATTTTATTATAAAAGGCAACCAAATCGGATGGCGAATCGCTTAAATCTGCCATAACAATGGCCACACAATCGCCCGAGAACCTCTCTAAACCATAACGAATGGCATATCCAAATCCGTTAGGACCCGCATTAGTGTGCACCACTAGGCTTGGGATAGCTTT
>JAKRSG010000244.1 GCA_022402405.1 Bacteroidia bacterium
AGAATGGCAAATAATTATCGTGTTAAAAGGGAGATATACCCAAATTGTAAACGTTGATGGCTCGGTTATATTTAATACTTCGGGCAATGCTTTGTTGGCAACAGCCGGCAGTGGCGATGTGTTAACCGGAATCATAACATCTTTCTTAGCCCAAGGCTTCACACCAATAGATGCAGCCAAACTCGGTGTAAATTGGCACGGACAATTAGCAGAACGCCTCGCTCAAAAAAATTACCGTAACATACTTGCCTCCGATTTAATTGCAATTATGAATTGTGAATTATGAATGAAATGCAATTCCCAAATTCATACTTCATAATTCATACTTCATAATTCATACTTCATAATTCTCCTATAGTCATATTGCAAATCTTCATGCAATTTGGAAATGAGTTTATCTATTTTCTGAAACTGCCTTAGGTATAAATTGCTTAACACCGTTTGGTTTTTATATAGAGAAACAAATGGTTTTGTTTGTTGGCAAAAATAAATTAACAATTCTATTTCTGTCTGAACCAAATCGCTATATCCTGCGTATTGATTGGTTAAACGAAGTGTTTTTCGGATTTGTTTGGTAGCTAAATATGAGCTGTTTTTAGGAGTGTCTTTGAAGCGAGTATCGATAATGTTTTTTACTTTTTCTACGTAACTATCTTCATCATGCGCCTCAAATAATAAGTAATGCGTAAGTTCTTTATTTATCTTTTTAAACTTAGACAATCGCAAAATGATGCCGCTTAATTGGGGCGCTGATAAATGGGATAATTCTTTTTTTATACTCGAAATACTTTGTGTCTCTAGCATCTTATCTATTCCTTTTCATAAAAATATCCATCTTGCTCGTATAGCTTGTTAAAAGGTTCGTTGGCTACAATTAAACAGCCATCTAAATCTGCATAATCTACCAATGAACATAAGTCCCATGCACCTTTAATTCCGAGAGTAGTTTCTACCATACATCCAATCATACATATCATATTTCGTTTCCTAGCTTCTTGCAAAATGCGAATACCGTTTTGATAAGAACCAGCCTTCATTAACTTCATATTTACCCCATGAAATTGCTGCTCTATTTCATCAAAATTTGGTTCAGACAAAACGCTTTCATCTGCCATAATAGGCAGTTTGGTGTACTTCTTTAAATGCTTGTATTCTTCGGTAAAATCAGCAGGCATGGGCTGTTCCACAAATAAAACAGGCAGGTCTTTTAATAACTCAGTAAATCTAATGAGCTCCTCAACATCTTTCCAAGCTTCATTGGCATCTATCATAATTTTAGGAGCACCCAAGGCCAAAACCTCTTTCACTAAATCTAATCCGCTCGCATCATTTACCTTTATTTTTATCTGTTTGAACCTATGCAATTGATGCTGCTTAAAAAAGGGCTTAAGTTCATGTATTTCCATAATAGGTAAGGTATAACAACTGGCAACCTTACTGGGTTTAGAAATGTTTAAATACGAATGCATCTCTTGATTGGTATGTAGGCAATAAGCTTGAGTAAATGCAGAATTAAGACCGAATTTTAAGGCATTTGGAATGGTTTGCTTTTCAATAAATTTGTTTACATCTTGTTCGCTAAAAGGGAGTTGGTTCAACTCGTTAACAATAGTATTAAAGTATTGCTCTATGTTTTCTGGGGTTTCATTATACCTAATATTGGGAGCAATTTCACCTTTACCTATAGCCGAATCTGTTTTACAGGTAACAATAAAATTCTCTTTATAAGCACTGCTATTCCTAGATATTTTCCAGGTGTATTTAAGTTCTAATTTAATCTTTTCTATGCTCCATTCCATACGGCAAAATAGGAGCTTATAGTTTAGGTATTGCGAATATTTTTACACCATAAGTTAAATCTGACTAGTGGAATAGAAAGAGTAAAATCGTTCTATAGATACTTTTGGGTCGAGGCCAGTATTAGTATATACTGCCTCAAAAAAATGCTTGGCTAAAAAGGGTGCTTGTAACATTCCTTTGGTGCCTAAACCGTTAAAACAATATAGGTTTTTAAGTAATGGATGTTCTCCTAAAATGGCTGCCCTGTCTCTTGTGGTAGGTCTAATGCCCGATTCTTGTTTGATAATTTCGTAGGGTAAAGTAAGTAGCTTTTCGAGTTTATCTATTAAGTTTTCTTTACCTGCTTGAGTAGGTTTTTCATTCTCAAAATCCCATTCATAAGTGGCGCCTACTTTATACACATCATCGTATTGATGCACCAAATAGACTCCTTTTTTAAGTATGTATTGTTGATTTAATCCAACACATTTTATTTGTAAAACCTCTCCTTTACACAACTTGAAAGGTAGCCAATGAAAGTGTGGATTTTCTTGATATTGGTAACCCTCGCAGCTCACTACTTTCTCAAAATCATGATCGCGCCAACGCCATTCAATTCCTTGAGGTTTTATCTCTTGCCAATCTGCTTTTCGCCTTATTAAAACTCCTTTTTCTGAAAGATAATGCTGATAATCTTCTATCCATTCTTTAGTTTTTACCCAGCCAGAACCCAATACTTCAAAGGATCCAAATTCTTGGTTCAGGCCTTGTATTTCTATTTGGTTTGAACCTATAAAACGACTAAAATTAGATTTTTCTAATTGAAGGGTAAAGTCGTTACTTTCTTTAATGTTTCCAAAGCTTTGTATGATGTTTGCAGATACTAAATAGTTTTTGCCAAGCAGTGTTTCGAACTCGTTAAACGATTCATGTAAACTTTCTAAAAGTTCTTGAACGCGCCAGTTAACCGTCATTCTTTTTCCACTTATTGGGTTAAACATGCCCGCAGCCACTTTGCTACTTTTGTGCTCTGTTTCTTGGTCTATGATAAGGAAGCTTTTGCCTAATTTTTCGAGCTGTTGGGCTAAACATAATCCGGCAATTCCTGCGCCTATGATAAGAAAATCGTACTTGGTTTTTTGATTCATTATTATTGGGGTTTACGGGCTCTAAGCATGTGTCTTTTGCCGGGCGGACCATCGATTCTTTCTACTTCAAATCCTACAGATTTTAGGGTTCTTCTTACCTCTCCTTTGGCAGTATACGTTACTAAAATTCCGCCAGGATACAGAGAGTTAAACATGCTTTTAAATACTTCTTCGCTCCATAGTTCTGCTTGTTTGTTGGGTGCAAAAGCATCAAAATAAATCAAATGATAATGGCTCTCGGGAGCTGTGTTTAATATGCTTTTGTTGATTTTTAATAACTCAAAATTGTTTGTTATCTTAACACTCTTATCCCATTCGCATTCGTGCATTTTTTTGAAATCTTGCTCATTTTGCTCGCTCCAATATTGCTGATATTCTAATGCCTGAACCAATGAATAGGATAGGGGAAGTGTTTCATAACTGTGATAGTTTATAGCCAATTTATGTTCTCTTGCTTCTAACAAACTTAACATAGCATTTAAGCCGGTGCCAAAGCCAATTTCAAGTATGGAGGTTGAAATGGGTTTTTCATGTTCCCAAAAATAATGCAAACCTGAAGCTATAAAAACATGTTTACTCTCTTGATATGCTCCATAAATGGAGTGATAGGTTTCGTTTAATTCCTCTTGAAACAGGGTTTTTAGTCCTGCTGGATTACTAATAATACTCGGATTGTTCACTTTAGTTTAATTGCAAATACATATAAATAGGAAGGTGATCACTGTACCCGTTTAAGTATTTTTTACCTCCAAATGTACGTTTCGGATTGCCTTTGTATTTTTCTTCTGTTTCTAACATCCACTCTTCTTTAAATGCCTGAGCCGATTGATCTACATAACTCAATTTACTTTTACCTTTAACCAAGTTTTGGTTCAGAATAAATTGATCTAAGAAATTCCAATTACCTCTGTGGTTATAGGATCCTTTGCCTTCTTTTACCAATTGAAACATTGGATTGTAAAAGTCGTTTTTAGTAACAGATTTTACGCTTTCTTTTGCTTTGAGATGCTCACTAATGCTAATATTATCTGGATGGTCGTTAAAATCTCCCATTAAAACAATATGTACTTTTGGATCTTTTTTCTGGATACTATCGCATAGGTGTTTTAGGTATTTGGCAACATAAATTCGCTTTGGCTCACTTTCTTTTTCTCCCCCTCTTCTGCTAGGCCAATGGTTTACAAAAATGACTAACCTCGATTGATTTTTTAGGGTAAAATCTGCCATCAATAATCCTCTTGTAATGCTACCTCCAATGCTGTCGGGGTTAATATCAAACAAGCGTGATTGAACCGAATTGACATGCTCTTTTTTATATAACAAAGCATTATCGATGCCGCGTTCATCTTTACTATCATGCCAAATATATTGATAGGTTAAGCCTTTTTTGCCTAGTGTTTTGGTTAAATCGCCTACCACTAAATCATTTTCTACTTCGCACATGCCTAAGAAATCTGGACCTTTACCCTGATTTATTTGGGAAATTACAGAAGACATATTCGCTAATTTGTTATAATATTTTTCGCTATTCCATGCATATGTTCCTTGCGGCAAAAACTCTGAATCGTCTTTATTAGGAGTATCTAAAGTGTCGAAAAGATTTTCTTGATTATAAAAACTTACACAAATTTTGCTTTGTGCCGTTAGCTGAACATCCAATAAAAACAAGATGTTTAATAGAATTAATATACGTAATTTCATTTTTCAAAAATAGGTGGTTTGTGTTAAGGCAAATAATTTTAGTTAAAAAAAACTATTTTTAACGTTCCAAGTTTACTTTAGAAGGCATGAACGGACATATATTCTCAAAATACATTCCTAAACCAGAGGAAGAAAAGGGCTTCGAACAACTTTTACATTTGTTCTTGCAGCTACTTCAATATACCAACGGCGATGTGGCAGAGGCATTAGACTGGCTGAACCAACTCGATTTGCAGCATAACCTTACCAACAATGCTTATGGTATGGGTAACTTTATTCAGGATTTAAAAGACAAAGGGTATATTCAAGAAAACCCTGTAGATGGGAAGTTTAATCCTACTTCAAAAACAAATCAAAGCATTCGTAAAAATAGTTTAGATGAGGTTTTTGGAAAGTTAAAAAAGGGTTCAAAAGGAAATCATACCATTCAGAAAAGTGGGTTGGGCGATGAGATAAACAGTGATATAAGACCATATACATTCGGCGATTCTTTGGATCAAATCGATTTAAATACCAGCCTTAAAAATGCACAGATAAATCATGGAATTTCTGATTTTAAATTAACCGAGGATGATTTGGCAGTTAGAGAACGAGATTATAAAACGCAAACATCCACCGTGCTTATGATTGATATCTCGCATAGCATGATATTATACGGTGAAGACCGCATTACGCCTGCCAAAAAGGTGGCTATGGCTCTGGCAGAATTAATTAAAACTAGGTACCCAAAAGATACTTTAGACATTATCGTTTTTGGTAATGATGCTTGGCCAATAGAAATTAAAGATTTACCCTATTTACAAGTGGGTCCGTACCACACAAATACCTATGCTGGACTAGAATTGGCGCTGGAAATTCTTCGTAAAAAACGCAATCCGAACAAGCAAATTTTTATGATAACCGATGGCAAGCCAACTTGTTTAAAAGAAGGAAATGGGTATTATCAAAATAGCTTTGGACTAGATAGAAAAGTTATCAATAAAACTCTCAATATGGCCGCTCAAGCCAGAAGATTAAATATACCTATTACCACTTTTATGATAGCCAGCGATCCTTATCTTCAGCAATTTGTGCAGGAGTTTACCGAAACCAATAAGGGTAAAGCATACTACAGCAATCTCAATGGTTTGGGAGATTTTGTATTCGAAGATTTTGAAAAAAATAGAAAAAAGAAACTACGTTAAACAGCATGAATAAAAAGAAAAAGCCTCAAACTTTAGGCGAACTTATAAAATCAGGTTATACCCCTAAGAGTATTAAAACTGAAATGCGCGATAATCTCATTTCCGCACTTCAAAATGGCACTAATCCTTTTGAGGGAATTCATGGGTATGAAGAAACCGTTCTCCCACAATTGCAAACCGCAATTTTGTCTGAACACAATATCATTTTACTTGGATTGCGGGGTCAGGCAAAAACCAGAATTGCGCGCTTATTAATTAATCTTTTAGACGAAGAAATTCCATACATTAGTGGTAGCGAAATATACGATGATCCTATAAAACCAATCTCAACATTTGCTCAAAACACCATTGCCGAATTAGGGAATAAAACTCCTATATCTTGGCTGAACCGAGCTGAAAGATACGCCGAGAAATTGGCTACTCCTGATGTATCTGTTGCTGATTTGATTGGGGATGTAGATCCTATAAAAGCAGCAAACATGAAGCTTCATTTTAATGATGAACGTGTCATTCATTACGGAATCATTCCGCGTAGCAATCGTTGTTTGTTTGTATTAAATGAATTACCCGATTTACAAGCAAGAATTCAAGTGGCTTTGTTTAATATTCTGCAGGAAGGGGATTTACAAATACGTGGTTTTAAATTCCGACTTCCATTAGATGTACAGTTTATTTTTACTGCCAATCCAGAGGATTATACCAATCGTGGTAGCATAGTAACGCCTCTTAAAGATAGGATAGATAGTCAGATTCTTACTCATTACCCAAAGACTATTGAACTAGCCAAGAAAGTAACATCTCAAGAAGCCCGTATAAGTGAGTCGCAGCGCAAAAATATTCTGGTGCCAGAAATACTCCTCGATCTCATAGAACATATTGCCATGGAGGCGCGCAACAGTGATTGGGTAGATCAAAAAAGTGGAGTGTCGGCACGTTTAACTATTAGTGCTCTCGAGAATTTGTATAGCACCGCCGAGCGTAGAATGTTGCTCAATAAGGATGCTAAAACGCAAGCCAGAATAAGCGATATTTTCGGGGTATTACCAAGCATAACTGGTAAGGTAGAATTGGTATATGAAGGCGAATTAGAAGGAGCTAAAAATGTGGCTCAAAACCTTATAGGAAAAGCAATTCGCACCTTGTTTTTAGAAAAGTTCTCCGATCCTGAAAAGGCCAAGAGAAGTAAACAAGCAAACCCATATGCTACCATTCTAAATTGGTTCAATGATGGATATACTGTAAGTACTTTAAGTATGAGCAGAGATGAACATTATTTAAATACTTTGTTAACGGTAGAAGGCTTAGGCGAATTGGTAAAAGCAAAATATCCTGACGAAAGTCAAAGTGATAAGCTCATATTAATGGAGCTGCTTTTGCATGGGTTAGCAGAATGTAGTCAGCTAAGCCGAACCGATATTACGCGTGGCTATGAATTCTCCGATTTAATGAGTGGTGTATTCAAGGGAATGAAAGATTCTGAATAGTATTTTTTGGTTCAAAACATATATATTGCTGCTATGAAAACGAAAGAAGAAATTGTGAGAGATTGGTTGCCAAGGTACACTGGCCGACCATTACAAGAGTTTGGAGAATATATATTGTTAACCAATTTTATACTGTATGTAGATTTATTTGCCAAGCGTTTTGATGTAGAAGTTATGGGTAGAGATAAGCCCATGCAAACCGCTACCGCAGAAAATATTACCATCATTAATTTTGGTATGGGCAGCGCCATGGCTGCTACTTGCATGGATTTATTAAGCGCTGTTAAACCAAAGGCGGCCTTGTTTTTGGGTAAGTGTGGCGGACTAAAAAAAGTGACGAAAATTGGTGATTTGATATTGCCTATTGCGGCCATTAGAGGCGAAGGAACAAGCAATGATTATATCATGGAAGAAATTCCGGCACTGCCTTCTTTTAGGTTGCAAAAGGCTGTTTCTGCAACCATTGTAAAACACGATTTAGACTACTGGACAGGCACAGTTTATACAACTAACCGTCGCGTTTGGGAACATGACGAGAACTTTAAAGAATACCTGAGAAAAACACGTGCTATGGGTATCGATATGGAAACGGCTACCATTTTTATTACTGGGTTTGTAAACGAAATTCCTAAAGGAGCTTTGCTCTTAGTTAGCGATAATCCAATGGTTCCAGAAGGAGTTAAAACCTCTAAAAGTGATGACAGTGTTACCAAAAATTACGTGCTAAAACATCTAGAAATTGGCATCGATTCTCTCATAGAACTCCGCGATTCTGGCGAGTCTGTAAAGCATCTAAGATTTGAATAAATTATGGGTTCGGGCTGAACCAATTTGTAATTCAAAAGATCTTGAAGTTTTTAGTTTTATTGTTCGTACATTTGCGAACGATAAAACTAAAATATGCCAAGCAAAAAAAAATCTGAATATTTTACGAAGGACCAAGAGCAATTAGCCAGATTTTCAAAAGCTATGGCTAATCCTATTCGTATCGCTATTTTACAGCTACTTCAAAGTAAAGCTTGTTGTTATCATGGCGATATGGCTGATGAATTACCAATTGCAAAATCTACTCTTTCACAACATTTAAATGAACTAAAAGATGCAGGGTTAATTCAGGGCGAAATTACCCCGCCAACGGTGAAGTATTGCATCAACACTAAAAACTGGAAGAAAGCTCAAAAGTTATTTCAGGAAATGTTTCAAGAAGTTACATTAATAGAATCTTGTAAGGTTTAACTTATTAAATAATTCGTAATTATACGAATATTGAAAGATTGTTCGTATGTTTGCGAACAGGAATTTGTATATTAATTAGTACCATGACAAACATAAAAGTATTAGGACCAGGTTGTGCAAAGTGCAAAACCACCTACAACAATGTATTAGAAGCGCTGAAGCATGTGGGCGCAGAGGCCACTGTAGAAAAGATAGAAGACATTGAAGAAATGATGAAATATAATGTGCTTACCACTCCGGTGCTGATGATAGATGATGAGGTGAAAATAAAGGGAAGGGTTGCCAGCACTGCTGAAATTATTGAATTACTAACCAAGTAACTTCTATTAAAAAAATGCAAGCCAAACTTAAATTTTTGGATAGGTTTTTAACCTTGTGGATTTTTTTAGCCATGATTGTTGGAGTGGGCCTTGGTTATCTGTTTCCAGGTATTAAATCTATCTTCGATAGTTTATCTGTTGGTTCAACCAATATTCCATTGGCTATTGGTTTAATATTGATGATGTATCCTCCCTTGGCTAAGGTTGATTATTCACTGCTACCAAAGGCGTTTCATGATACAAAAGTAATGACACTCTCACTATTTTTAAATTGGATTGTGGGTCCGGTTTTGATGTTTGTACTAGCCGTAATATTTTTAAGAGATCAGCCAGATTATATGGTTGGGTTAATCTTAATAGGCTTGGCTAGGTGCATTGCCATGGTTATCGTATGGAACGATTTGGCAGGAGGTAACAGAGAATATGGTGCCTTATTAATTGCTTTAAACAGCGTTTTTCAGGTATTATCATATAGTTTTTATGCTTGGCTTTTTATAAATGTATTGCCGCATAAACTTGGTCTTGGTGAGTTTACTGTGCAAGTTCCGATTACAGAGGTTGCGCAGAGTGTTTTAATATACTTGGGAGTGCCGTTTTTAGCTGGATATTTGAGTCGTAAATATTTGGTTCAGGCCAAGGGTTTGGCTTGGTATAACACTAAATTTGTTCCTAAGATATCTCCTATAACTTTGTATGCTTTGCTCTTTACAATTGTTTTAATGTTTAGCTTAAAAGGAGATAAAATTTTAGAATTACCATTAGATGTTTTATCAGTTGCAGTTCCTTTGGTAATTTACTTTATACTTATGTTTTTTGTGAGCTTTTTTGTCAATAAATCTATGAAGGTTTCATATGATAAAAATGCTGCTATTTCTTTTACCGCCACCGGCAATAATTTTGAATTAGCTATTGCCGTTGCTATTTCAGTTTTCGGTATTCATTCGGCGCAAGCCTTTGTGGGAGTAGTTGGTCCGCTTATAGAGGTGCCAGTTCTTATCTTATTGGTTAAAGCAAGTTTGTATCTAAAAACAAAATATTACGCATGATATTTCCAGAAATTTTAAGCAGCATCCACACTTTTTCTGAGTCGGCTATTTCGGCTGAACGCAAAGCTGTTTTGCAGCCATTGGTTTTGTATATCCAAGAAAAAAAGAATTCGAATGAAACCATTCGGTTAAATTTTATCTGCACACATAATTCGAGAAGAAGTCATCTCTCGCAAGTTTGGGCTCAGACCATGGCCTATTATTTTAAGGTGCCAAGTGTGTATTGTTATTCTGGCGGTACAGAAGCCACTGCCATGTTTCCAAAAGCGGTTGAAACATTAATAACTCAAGGTTTAGAATAGAAAAATTATCTGAGGAGCAAAACCCAGTTTACGCTGTAAAATATGCAGCTAATGAAGCAGCAATTATCTGCTTTTCTAAAAAATATTCTGCCAATTTTAATCCTCAACAAGGATACGGAGCAG
>JAKRSG010000245.1 GCA_022402405.1 Bacteroidia bacterium
TTTTAACAGTCAAAATTAACGTTACGGAATAGGGCAGGCCTGACAAAATTTAACTCATTTTGCTTTGGCTCAACATTTGTGAACTTTTTAAAAAATTGTAAATCTATGAATAAATTAGGAGTTATATTTTTAGGTTTTGCTGGCGGATTAGCTGGCGCCTTTTTAATTCAAAAGTTTCAACCTTCTACCTTAGTATTGGAGCAAGCTGCACCAGAAAATCAAATAAGTTCGGTCAATTATAAAGGTGTTGCCAATGTTTCGGCCGATTTTGTTAAAGCCTCACAAGCATCCACACAGGGTGTAGTTTTTATCAAAACACTAAGTAATCAGAGAGCCTATCAAGATCCGTTTTTCGATTTTTGGAATGGTATGGATTTCTTCGGCAGACGTGGTCCGGTAGCCAGCTCAGGTTCGGGTGTAATTTTGTCGGCAGATGGTTATATTGTCACTAATTTTCATGTAGTAAAAGGTGCCGATCAAATAGAGGTTATTACAAATAATAACAAACAATCTTATCCAGCTAAAATTGTGGGCACCGACCCATCTTCAGATTTAGCTTTATTAAAAATAGACGCCAAAAACTTACCTCATTTAACCATTGGTAATTCTGATGACGTGCAAGTAGGAGAATGGGTTTTAGCAGTTGGTAATCCGTTTAATTTAACCTCTACCGTAACAGCAGGTATTGTTAGTGCTAAAGGTCGTAATATAAATATTGTAAACAATCAGTTTCCTATAGAAAGTTTTATTCAAACAGATGCAGCTATTAATCCGGGTAATAGCGGCGGTGCTTTGGTTGATTTAGAAGGTAGATTAATAGGAATAAACACTGCTATAGCTAGTAATACCGGTTCATACAATGGTTATGGGTTTGCTATTCCAGTAAATATTGTAGCCAAAATTGTTAAAGACTTAGTTGAATTTAAAGAGGTACAACGTGGCTTTACAGGAATTGATGTGAAAGATATTGATGCTTCTACAGCAGGAAGATTAAATTTAACAGATAATCATGGAGTATTGGTAGACCATATCTTACCTGATGGTCCTGGTGATTTAGCAGGCATGCAATCAGGTGATATAGTTCTCAAAATAAATGAGAAAAACATTGATAGTAAGGCAAATTTTGATGAGCAAATTGCCTATTTACGTCCAGGCGACAAGGTGAAAATAGAATATCTACGAAATGGAAAAGTTTCTTCTACTAGTTTAAAGCTTTTAAATAAAGAAGGTACTACCGCCATTATGAAAAAGGGTACAGTAAGTTCTAATACTCTTGGTGCCGATTTTCAGCCTATTTCCAAACTAGAAAAGGATAAACTTAATATTAAATCTGGCTACAGAATTAGCAATATTAGAAGAGGTAAAATCGCTCAAATGGGTATTCAAGAAGGGTTTATTGTTACTGCAATAAATAAAAAAGATTATTCGGATGTAAATGATTTGATACAAGCCTTAGAATCTGCTCGGGGTCAGGTTATGATTGAAGGATATTTTCCAAATGGAGGCAGAGGCGTATTTTCATTTTACGTTTACTAAGAATTAATGAGATTAATCATTTTTATTTAACTCCATACGCTCAAATTTGCAGTCAAAATAATAACATTATGATACGTTTTGATTTTATTGAAGCAAACAAGGATTTATATCGTAAACAGTTTTTAGAGGCCAAGCCTTTTCCTCATATCGGAATTGATGATATTTGCGATGAAGCAAAGTTAACAGAGATGTATAATCAGATTCCGGAAATCGAGACTCCGAGCGCCGACTATGTATTTGCTAAAAATAAATTTGAAAAGAGCAGATATTATGAGCTTGGCGGACTTTTCCAAGAATTACATGAAGATTTAATTAGTCCGCGTTTTGCTGCTTGGGTTAGTTATATTACCAATGAAGATGTTTTTATAGACCCAACTTTTTATGGTGGTGGCATTCATCAAGGTAGAAAAGGCAGCTTTTTAGATATGCACGCAGATTTTAACTACCACCCATTACATGATAATTGGTATCGTAACTTAAATTTGTTGTTATACATCAACAAGAATTGGAAGAAAGAATATGGTGGCGAGCTAAAATTAGAAGATGGAAGAACAGGCGAAAAAACAGAGGTGGATGTTCCATTTAATCGTTTAGCCATCATGCATTGCAGAAGTTATACTTTACATGGGTATGATCCAATCAATTTCCCAGAAAATCAATACAGAACTTCTATAGCAGCATATGCTTATACCATTCACCAGAACCACCTAGAATCTAGTAGAACCACCGTTTGGCATGTGAAAAAGGAAAGTCCGTTTAAATATATGTTATCCAAAATCTGGGTGCCTGCGGTTAAAATCAAAAGCATGTTCTCTAAAAGTAAAACAGCAGACCATTAAGGTTTTACTTTTAGAAAATATCACTTTTTTGCGTTTGTCCAATAAACCTTTTGGGTTTTTCGTTGTTGGGTACATAAGAATTAATACATTTGTACATGCATCAAAACCCCTTTCGTATTCTAATTTTTTTTATATTTTGTTTGTTTTTGGTTCAAGCCGCTGATGGGCAAAATATAACTATTTCAGGGTACGTTAAAGATAGCACTAATGGTGAAACGCTAATTGGTGCTACCGTAAAAAATAAAGAATCTACCATAGGTACCGTTACAAATGCATATGGTTATTTTTCGTTGAGTCTTCCTTCTAATACTACCCAAATTATGGTATCCTATATTGGGTATGTTACTAAAACCATAAATCTAAAAGGAGCTAAGTTAAGCGGTATTCAAATTGCTCTTCTGCCACAAAATAAAGAGGTGAAAGAGGTGGTCATAAATAGCGAAAGGCTGGATAAAAATGTGCGAAGCACCGAGATGAGTCGCATCGAAATAAGCGGTGAAAAACTAAAATCGCTACCAGTTATTTTTGGAGAACCGGATGTGTTAAAAGCCATCACATTAATGCCCGGAATTAAAAGCGGTGGAGAAGCTAGCACAGGCTTTTATGTTAGGGGCGGCGGACCAGATCAAAACCTAATTTTAATGGATGAGGCAGTGGTCTATAATCCTTCTCATTTGTTCGGATTTTTGTCGGTTTTTAATTCTGATGCAGTTAAAGGAATAGAAGTAATAAAAGGAGGGATGCCTGCAAACTACGGAGGAAGACTTTCATCTATCCTCAATGTGAGCATGAGAGAGGGTAATAATCAAAACTTCAAATACAGCGGAGGTATTGGTTTAATTTCATCTCGATTAACGGCTGAAGGCCCGATTCAAAAGGGTAAAAGCAGCTTCCTAATATCCGGACGAAGAACTTATATAGATGTATTAGCAAAACCTTTTATACCGGCAGATTTAGCTGGTAATTCTTATTACTTCTATGATTTAAACTTAAAACTAAACTTTATTTTAGGTGAGAAAGACCGGCTTTTTGTTTCAGGGTATTTTGGAAGAGACATTCTAGATTTTAAAAGTCCAACCAACCGAGCTGTAAACTTTAATCTTGGTTGGGGAAATAGCACCGCAACGGTTCGATGGAATCATGTGTTTAATCAGAAGTTGTTTAGTAACACAAGTGTTATGTTTAACAGATACGAGTTGTTCAACGATTTTAAATTCGGAGCCGGCGGTTTTAGTGTTAGAAGTGGATTAGTAGATTGGAGCTTAAAAAGCGATTTTACTTGGTTCGCCCACCCTAAACACATGGTTAAATATGGTTTTAACTATACCTTCCATACGTTTACTCCTGGCATTGCAGCAGGTAATATTGGAACGGTGGTAATTAATGAATCTATCAATAAACAATATGCTCACGAATACGCACTTTATGCTTTAGATGAATACAATATAAACCATCGTTGGTCGCTAAATTATGGTTTACGCGCAGTGGCATTTCAATTAGTTGGACCCTACACTCAGCAAGAGTTTGATAATAATACTGGTCTGCCATCTGGTAATACAAAAGAATATAAAAGCGGAGAAACTATTGCTTTTTATCCTCGGCTTGAACCTAGATTTAATTTCAATTATTTGATAAATGAGGTATCTAGTATAAAGGGTTCTTACACTCAAACGTATCAGTTTCTGCATTTAGCAACTACCTCTGGAGCCCAATTTCCACTCGATTTATGGGTGCCAAGTAGTAGACTAGTTAAGCCACAAATGGCAAGGCAATATGCTTTAGGTTATTTTCGAAACCTCAAACAAAATACGTATGAAACTTCTGCTGAGATTTACTACAAACCTATGCGCAATCAGATAGAGTTTAAGCCTGGTGCCAATCTATTTTTTAACCAGAATCTCGAAAACGAAATGGTTTTTGGTGAGGGTTTAAGTTACGGCTTAGAGTTATTCTTGCGTAAAAAAACGGGTAGATTAAATGGTTGGGTAGGGTATACTTGGAGCAGAACTACTCGTCAGTTCGATGAGCTTAATAATGGTAAACCTTATTTTTATCGCTACGATAGAACTCATGATATCTCATTGTTATTGAGTTACCAAATTAACGATAAATGGAATGCAAACTTTGTTTTTGTATACGGAACTGGAAACGCCACAACGCTTCCTGATTCTAGATATGCCTACAGGTTTGGCATAGACCCTCAAACGGGCGAACCTCAATTTGTGTTTGTAGATAGATATTCTGATGTTAACTCATATAGGTTACCTGCCTATCATAGAGCAGATATTTCGTTTACGTATTTAGCCAAACAAACTAAGAAATTTGAAAGTAGTTGGAACTTCAGTATTTATAATGTTTACAACCGCGCAAATCCATATTTTATTTACTTTTTGCCAGATATTGAAACGCAAACCGTTAAAGCTTATATGGTATATTTATTCCCAATTTTACCTTCTGTTCAATGGAATTTTAAATTTTAACTATGAGAAATAAAGGCTTATACCTAGTATTATTTTCGCTACTTAGTCTAGTTTTTGTGGCTTGCGAAAAGGAAATAAAAATAGACCTACCCGCATCCAAAGAAGAGTTAGTTGTAGAGGCATCAATCAATCAATTATCTATAAACTTTAACTACGTAATTCTTTCTACAACGCTCGATTATTTTAACCCAAGTCTCAGTCTTAGCGCCGTGCGCGGAGCAGAGGTTTATATTACAGAGGGTAATGTAGTTGGTTCAGATACTGTGTTTAACATCAATGATAGAGTGCAGTTTTTCGACTATGTTGATACCATTTTTCCAGGTATTTACCTAAGCGCAGATTTTAGAGGTCAGGAAGAAAAGCCATATAAATTGGAGGTTTTCCTAAAAGATGGCAGAACAATTACGGGTACCACTTTTATCCCGAAAGCTAAACCAATAGATAGCTTGCACTTTTGGTTCGAACCAAATAAAGTTGATACCAATGTTTTTTTCTACATGCATTGGTTAGATGGTCCGGAACAGGATAATTACAGGCTAACTTTACGAAAAGGTTATATTCCAATATTAACGGGCTGGGGTTATGGAAGCAGGTTCTATACCTTTGATGATTCACAAATCAATAATCAACCACGACCATTTTTAAATTTCTCTCCATATAAATACAACGATACTCTGCATATTTATTTGGCAACCATTGGTAGAAAAGAATACTTATTTTGGGACTCGTTTAGAGGAGCAGCCAATAATGGCGGACCATTTGCTACTCCAGTAGAGGTGAAATCTAATGTTGAAGGTGCTATTGGTTCTTTTACAGGATATGGATTATACCAACGAAGTGTGATATTCAGACAAGAATAAACGCTATCAATTAAGGGTAAATAAGTTTTGGAACGATATAAGTTTTGGTTTTACCCTTCTTTATATTAGGTATAGCTAGGTCTGTTTTTGAAAAAGAATAAAAGTTTAATCTTTTAGAATAAATACCTTTCGAAATAAGGAACTCCTGAACAGCTGCAGCCCTTTCTGTAGATAAAAGTTGGTTTTTAGCTGCATCGTTTGCTTCTTCTGTATAACAATAAATCTCGAAACGATATTCTTGATATTGCTGTATAGTTTTTGATAATTCTGTTAACCCATTACTTGAGATTTTAGCAATTTTTGAAGAGGCTTTTTCAAAATCTATGGCGTCTTCTATCTTTTTTAAACTGCTCTTAAGTGTAAGTGGGATTTCTGGGCAACCCTTGTTATTAATGGTTCCAGCGTTATTGGGACATTCATCCAGATGATCAATAATACCATCATTGTCGGTATCCAAACAACCATTTAAATGAGCCAATCCAAACTTATCTGGGCACTCATCCACATCATCTGCAATGCCATCTTTATCTCTATCCGGACAACCATTTAATTGGAAAGTACCAGCTTTATTCGGACAAGCATCCAAGTGATCTGCGATGCCATCTCCATCTGCATCGGGGCAACCAAACAAGAAAGAAACACCCGGTATTGTTTTACAAGAGTCGTCTTTATCTGGCACGCCATCTTTATCCAAATCCGCCAGAACAATTTGTGCATTGTTTTGCTGGTTTGCGCCAATCAACTCTTTATCATTATTTTTCGGGCTGAACCAATTCTTTATTCGAGATAAAATTTGGGCTTCTGTTGTATAGGATAAACTTATGAAAAAGGATATGAATAAGAAATTTCGCATGTTACGAATATACTAATTCACATTAATGGTGAGTTTAAAATAGTAAGAAATTGACCTTCATATTTCAATCATATCACCTATATTTGAACATCATGAAAGGAGTAAAAGATGCTTAGTATATTTATTATTGGTAATGGTAGGATGGCTACTCATTTGATACAAGCCTTTCAAGAAACGGATGTAGAAATTGCAGGTTTTTATGCTAGAAATTCGAACCATGCCGAGCGCATTTCTGCCGAATATAAAACCTCATTTTATTCAGATTTATCAAGCATCCCAAAGGATTGCGACGTTTACTTTTTAGCCGTTTCTGATTCTGCCATTTCAGAACTTTCTGAGCAACTTAAAGTGCAAGGATTAGTGGTTCATTGCTCTGGTATGGCACCCATTCATTCTATAAAAAATCAAACTCACTCAGGTGTATTTTGGCCTATTCAAAGCTTTAATATAAACAGAACTTTAGAGTACGCTAAAATACCTATTTGTATTGAAGCAAATTCGGAAGAAAATCTTAGGATATTAGAAGCATTGGCAGATAGAATTTCGAAAAAAGTAATGCTTATTACAGAAGCACAAAGACAATATTTACATTTATCTGCTGTATTTGTAAATAATTTCACCAATCATTTATTTATTTTAGCACAAGATATTTTACATGCACAAGGCTTAACATTCGACTTGTTGCTTCCATTGATTCAAGAGACTATTGAGCGAGTAAAAGAGGTGGATCCAAGATTGGTTCAAACCGGACCAGCCAGCAGAAATGACGCAACAACTTTGGTTCAGCATGAAAAACTATTGGAAGAACAGGTTCAGCTTTTAAATGTATATAAAATGTTGTCGAAAAGTATTCTTGAATACACTCAAAAAGGTTAAGAGGTTTATGAAAAAAATTAGTTTTAGTATAATAATTATTCTCTTCTGCGCGATGCAAGCCAGTGCAGTAAGATTGTTGATACCAATGGATTTGGTTCAGAAAAACCATTTAAAATCGTATGGTTTGGCTTATTGGGTATTGAAAAAGGATGTAGAAGTAAATTGGTTGCTTAACTACAGAGGTGGTAGTTTCATGATAAATTATAACGATGCCATAGAAAAAGAATGTAAGATTAGAGGCATTAGTTACGAAATAATTAGTGAAGGGCAGGTGACAGAAATTTTAACCGAGATTTCGAAGCCCGATGTGAATATGGAAATGGTTCGCTTATTAAAAGCACCCAAAATTGCGGTGTATTCGCCCAAAACTAAGCAGCCTTGGGATGATGCGGTAACGCTTGTGTTAACCTATGCTGAGATTCCTTATGATGTGGTGTATGACGATGAATTGCTACAAGGTAAGCTGAGCTTATACGATTGGCTGCATGTGCACCATGAAGATTTTACAGGTCAGTTTGGTAAGTTTTATTCTTCTTTTGCCAGAGCAGCTTGGTATCAAGCAGAGGTGAAAGAAAATGAAGCCATGGCAGCAAAACATGGCTTTTCTAAAGTGTCTGAGCTAAAATTAGCAGTTGCCAAAAAAATTAGAGATTATGTTCTAGGTGGTGGTTTTATGTTTGCCATGTGCAGCGCCACCGATACCTACGAAATTGCCTTGGCAGCAGATGGTTTGGATATTTGTGAGCAAGTTTTTGATGGCGACCCTGCCGATTGGAGCGCAGATAAAAAGTTGGATTTTGCTAAAGGATTTGCCTTCAAAGATTATAAACTCTATTATGATCCTATGATTTATGAGCATAGTTATATAGACGCCATGCAAGGAACGAGGCCAGTTACAGAAGAAAATGATGTGTTTTCTTTGTTCGAGTTTAGTGCCAAATGGGATATGGTTCCTGCTATGCTAAATCAAAATCATACTACAAGCGTAAAAGGGTTTTGGGGACAAACTACTGCATTTAGAAAGCCTTTTATTAAAAGTGATGTGCTGGTACTTGGTGAAAATAAATCGTTAAACGAGGCCAGATACATTCACGGAACTGCCGGTAAAGGCACTTGGACTTTCTATGGCGGTCACGACCCAGAAGATTACCAACATCAAGTAGGAGAGCCACCTACAGATTTAAATTTACACCCTAATTCTCCAGGATACAGGTTAATTTTAAACAACGTTTTATTCCCTTCTGCACAGAAGAAAAAGCAAAAAACATAAAATTTCTTCTGCTGTGTTTTCGGGGTGAGCGGCTGTTTTTGGTCAAATTTTTAAAAAAAATTTGCATATTTAGGATAAGTAGCTAGTTTTGTTATTCAAATAGAGTTTTGTTTATTAATCATATTCAATACTCCATTTAAATAAAAATAACACACCTATGCCTAACAATTATTCAAACAAAAACGCAAGTGGACTTATTTTCACTTTAGCCTTTTTAGGATTTTTATTCCTAGCATTCTTCATCGTTTTATTTGCCGATATCGAAGTCGGAGCCTTTTTAGAAGGTCAGTTAGAAAGTACCATTAATTCTGAAATTGAAAGTAGAGTAGGATCATCCGGCGTGCAATCTGCAAAAGCCAGTATGATTAACAAAGCTGCAATAATGGAGTTGAAAAATGCTGCTAAATAGAAGATTTAGAAAGCCCTAAATCCAATTGCCTCTCTGCATTCTTTTAATGTTTGGTTGGCACTTTCTGCTGCTTTTTCTTTACCTATTTTAGCAACTTTTCTAAGTAACTCTTCATTTTGTTGAATGTCGCTTATTTTTTCACGAATAGGTTGCAAATAGGCAATCATATCTTCTGCCAAATCTTTCTTTAAATCGCCATATCTTATCGCGCAACTTGCATATAAGCTTTGGTAATGAGTTAGCTTTTCTTCACTCGAAACAAGTTTCATAATATCAAACAAGTTTTGAACCGGTGAAGAAGGTGGTGTATTAGGTTCGGTTGGACCAGTATCAGTAACTGCTTTGCTCATTTTTTTGCGGATTACTTCTGGCGTATCAATTAAGTTGATTACGTTTCCATCGCCATCACTTTTACTCATTTTTCCTCCCCCTTGCAAGCCAGGAATTTTTATTAATTCATTGCCATAATTAAAGGCATAGGGTTCAGGAAAAATCTCCTTTTGATAAACTCTATTAAATCTGTTCCCAAACGTACGAGCCATTTCTAAATGCTGCTCTTGGTCTTTGCCAACTGGCACTTTGGTGGCTTTATGAATAATAATATCAGCCGTCATTAAAACTGGATAGGTGAGCAATCCAGCATTGATATTATTAGGTTGTGTTCTAGCTTTTTCTTTGAAAGATGCCACACGCTCCAACTCTCCTAGATTGGCATGCATATTAAGCATCATGTATAACTCAGGAATTTGAGGTAAATCACTTTGGATATATAAAGTACAAGCTTCAGGATCTAATCCGCAAGCTAAATACTCTACCAAAACCTGCTTTACATTCATGTGTAAATCTGCCGGGTTTGGATGCGTAGTTAAACTATGATAATCTGCAATAAAGAAATAACAAGTATGCTCATGCTGCATCTTCACAAAATTATTAACCGCACCTAAATAATTTCCTAAATGCAAATTGCCTGTTGGCCTAATTCCACTTACAATAATCTCTTTGCTCATATAGCCGCAAATTAAATAAATTTCTGAGGTAAAACCAGCTTTAATCGACTAATTATCCTCAAACTTTTTCGATGATATCCCAGAGTTTTTGAGCAGCTATGTCCCAAGAAAAATTAGCTACTTGCTTGCTTCCAGCTACTATAAGCTTATTTCTTAACGATAAATCTTCTAATAATTCCTTCATA
>JAKRSG010000246.1 GCA_022402405.1 Bacteroidia bacterium
TGGTTTTGAATGAATCTAAGGCAAGCAGAAATCCTTCGTAATAATTTCTGCATGCTTTAGAAATGGCCGCATTTTTATGTTTAGGATTTTCTAGGATTTCTGCACTACAAAATGGCATAATCAGAGAAACCTGAAATTTTTCATCAGATGATTTACCATTTTTGGGCTTGTTCTCGGTTTGTGCGAACGAAGTGGTAAAATGAAAAGAGAAAAATAATATTAAAAATACGCCGAATTTATTCATGTTTTTATTCCCATTCAATGGTTGCAGGTGGTTTAGAGCTGATATCGTAAACAACTCTATTTATACCTTTAACCTCGTTTATAATTCTATTTGCTACTAATCCTAAGAAATCATGTGGTAAATGACAAAAATCGGCAGTCATACCATCCACAGATGTTACAGCTCTTAAACAAACCACATGCTCATATGTTCTTTCATCGCCCATAACCCCTACAGATTGCACAGGTAAAAAGATTGCACCTGCCTGCCAAACGTTTTTGTAGTGACCTTTATCTTTTAACTCTGAAATAAAAATATGATCAGCCTCTTGTAAAATCCTTACTTTGTCTTCTGTAATTTCGCCTAGAATACGTATTGCCAATCCCGGACCAGGGAATGGATGACGGTCTAAAATAACAGATTCCATACCCAAAGCAGTTCCTACATTTCTCACCTCATCCTTAAATAACATACGAAGCGGTTCAACGATTTTGAGCTTCATTTTCTCAGGTAAACCACCCACATTATGGTGTGATTTTATGGTAGCAGACGGCCCCTTAACGCTAACGCTTTCGATTACATCTGGGTAAATAGTTCCCTGCGCTAACCATTTTGTATTCTCAATTTTATTGGCTTCTTCATCAAAAACCTCAATAAAAACTCTTCCAATAGTTTTACGCTTTTGTTCTGGGTCGCTAATTCCAGCAAGTGCAGCTAAAAACTTTTTTCTGGCATCCACACCAATAACATGAATTCCCATGTTTCTATAGGCATGCAAAACCTGTGAAAATTCGTCTTTTCTTAACAAACCATTATCTATAAATATACCTGTTAGATTTGAACCAATTGCCTCTTTTAATAACATGGCTGCAACAGAAGAATCTACGCCACCAGAAAGTCCTAAAATAACTTTGTCTGAACCTAATTTTTCTTTCAGTTCTGCGGTTGTATTTTCGATGAAATGAGTGGGTGTCCAGTTTTGGTTCAGGCCGGCAATTTTTGAAATAAAGTTGTATAGAAGTGTTTTACCATCTGTACTATGTGTAACTTCTGGGTGAAATTGGATGGCATAGGTGTCTTCGTTTTTGATTTTGAAGGCTGCTACTTTAACACTTTCGGTGCTGGCAATGATGTCAAAATTTTCTGGAATATCTTGAATGGTATCGCCGTGGCTCATCCAAACCTGACTATCCAAAGGAATTTCTTCGAGTAAAGGGGAGTTGTGAACTGCTTTTAGGTTGGCGCGACCATATTCTCTAATTTTGCTGGGAACCACGTAACCACCATTTTGTTTGGCTAACAATTGAGCACCATAACAAACGCCCAATAATGGTAGTTTACCTCTATAAGGTGAGAGGTCTACATCTGGCAAAATTCCGTCGTTAACAGAATAGGGGCTACCACTTAAAATGACAGCTTTAGTCTGATTATCGAGCACAGGAATATGTGTGCAAGGATGAATTTCTGAATAAACATTTAATTCGCGCAATCTACGGGCGATTAATTGGGTATATTGCGACCCAAAATCAATTATGAGGACTTTTTCTTCCATATACGTTGGCAAATTTCACGTATTTTTAGGAGAAATTTAGGCTATTATAGAATTATGTATAAAATTGTTAGTATCGATACCTACTTAAAATACCCAAATGCTTCTATTTTACTAGATGTTAGGAGTGAAGGAGAATTTGAACAAGGGCATATTCTTGATGCTATTTCTTTTCCAATTTTGAATGATGAGGAAAGAAAACTTGTGGGTACTTGTTATAAACAGAAAGGGCACAAAAAAGCTGTAATATTGGGCTATGAATTGGTAGGACCTAAATTTAAGCAGTATATTGAGTACGCATATAAAAATTTTGGCGATCAACCCATATACGTGCATTGCTGGCGAGGCGGATTGAGAAGTAAAATTATGTCGAGTCTACTTAGTTCTGCTGGTTTTGAAGTATATCAGATTTCTGGAGGATACAAGGAATACAGAAAATTAGTGCTAAGCTTTTTGGAATCTGATTTTCATTTTAGCGTATTAGGAGGATTAACAGGATGCGGTAAAACTGAAATATTGGAAGAGCTTGGTAATAGGGGAGCTCAGACAATTGATATAGAAAGGCTTGCAAATCATAAAGGCTCTGCTTTTGGTGGAATAGGAATGCCTTCTCAACCAACCCAAGAGCAATTTGAGAATAATCGTTACCATCATAGTTCTAAGTTAAATCTTGAAAAAAATATTTGGATAGAGGATGAAAGCAGGATAAATGGTAAATTACAAATTCCGGATGCCATTTATAGAGGTATAAGATCAGGTTTTGTTTACTTTTTAGATTACGATTTTGAATACAGATTACAGCATATTGTGGAAGAATATGGTGTATTTGATAAAACTATTCTAATCGAAAATACCACCAAGTTAAGAAAAAGAATGGGCGATATGCTGAACAGAAATGCCATAGAGGCATTGCAAACAGGCGATGTAAAAACTTGGGCAGGATTAGTACTTAGTCATTATGATAAACAATATTACTTTGGATTTGGAAAGCGTGATAGCGGAAGTAGTAAGAAAATTGAAATGAAAGGCGAGGAGCTCTATTCTTACCTAAGTTCCATAAAAAAAGCCTGAGTGTTGCTCAGGCTTTTTGATTAACATTTTATTACCGTTAAGGAACAAATAACTTGTTGGTATCTCTATAACCTTCATTCGGTTCGAACCAATCTGTATAAAGCGTACCATTACTTTGAGCCCATTCTGCGAATTTTAAATAAGCAGAAACAAAATCATTGGTAGTATGGGTGTAAGGTATAGATTTTACTACGTTTAAGGCCCATGGAAGATTGTCTACAGTTTTATAATACTTTCCTTCTCCTGGTTTGGTATCGTCTTGCATTTGACCAAAAAAGTTTGTATTCACTTTAGAGCTAGGAACATTATTTGGCAAATGTACCTCTTTACCTCTTTCTTGATTTACAATAATGTAAGGATTAATAATAATATCGTTAACCCCAACAGCTTGTGCTTCAGTGGTTACAAAAGACACGGTAATCTTGGTGGTATCTGGAGCTACTCTTGGGTTAGAAGGAATAGTGTTGGAACCACTTCCGCCCGGCGAAGGGAGAACTTTTTGTGCATCATCGAATATAATTACATTGGCAAAAGTTTGTCCGTTTTCTGTACCATTAGCGGCATTGTTTAACCAGCTTGCATCGTGGTATTTTGCACCGGTAACACCTGTTATTTTATCTGGACTTAAATTATTAAACTGAACAGCAAATCCATTTCTATAACTAGCACCAATGGCTCTGGTTACAATGTTAGCTCTCATTTCTACAACTTTATTGCTGGCATTAGTAATTAAATTATATTGATAATCTATTACTAGGTCGTTGAAATCATAATCGCCTTTGGCTGGCCATAAATCTTCGAACATAAGTGTACCATAATTTCCTGAAGGGTAAAAATTATTGTATGCTCTTGTGGCATCATTTGGATAAGCATCATCTGCATCTGCTACTCCATCGCTATCGGCATCTTGAATTTGAGATTGAGGAAAACAACTATTTGCTGGGTCTGCAAAGTAAGTTCCAGGAATAACTAGGTCATCTATCATTATTCTAGAATTTCCGCCGGTACCAGCTAAACTAAGCATAATTTTATAAGGTTGGTTTGAGTTTGCAATAGCAGCTGGGATAGCAAAACTTAGGTTGTTTACTGTAGAATTAAAAGTTGTAAAATTGTAAACATCAAATTCTACCCTTGTTCCTTCTCTAGCCGAATTTCCGGTAACAGCATCGTAAGGAAGGTAAGCAACGTGCACTCTTCTGATTGTTCCATTGCTTGCAGTTAATTTTGCTTTAACTGTAATATTTCCTGTTCCTGGTTTTAACCAAGGTGATTTTGCCCAAAAGGCAGTTACGGATAAATTTGTTGCTTGTCCGCTTTGAGCAGACCAACCACCACTAATAGCCGAAATATCAGTGTATCCAATTCCTCCAAAAGTCCAACAATTAGCAATATCATAATTTCTTCTATCTGTTGCACCACGGCTTCCACTATTGTTAATTGGCGACGAGCTTGTTTGGCAATCCAATACTACTGTTTGTGCAGATAACTGACCTAAACTCAGAGCAATTACTAATGCGCTTAAATATTTTTTCATGATCAATGGGATAATAAAATTAGTCTACTTCAGGATAATCGATAACATAATTAATATCTAAATTGTTACCAGTCACTAGGTATGTTTTTTCGATAGAACCAAATTTTACTTTTAGCTCTTTCAGGTTGATAGCTACTTTTGACTTAATGGAAAAAGTTTCTTCCATTAAATGATTTCCACTATAAATGATTCCTTTTCCATCTATAGTAGATATGGTTAACGTTCCGCGAACAGGACTACTTGTTTTTAATCCTGTAACATGAATATTTAGTTCCTTTTCGGTAGACCAATCAAAACTTGGATTGGTTTTAATTTCACTGAATTTAGTAACTTTACCAGGGTTGGTTGGTTCAGTAGGAATAGGTGTTTCTAACTTCTTACAAGCACTTGTTACAAGCATGCCAGATAATAGAAGAATAATTAGTTTGTTCATAATTTCCAGATTTATTTGTTTCCAGAATACTTACAAAAGTAGCCGCATTTTTTATAATTTCTAAAAATAATATTACAAATAGCTGTAAATGTGTTTTTTGCATTTAAATAGTATTTTAATATTTACCGATAATGTATATTTTTTTGTTTTATTTTGGGAATTTAATTGTCAAAATGATGTTTAAAATTAGAAAAAATAATCCCAAATAATTGATATTTTTGCAGCTATATATAATATTACAATGGCAGGTACAGAATTTTATGGCGCAGAAGAGCGCAAAGAAATCAACGATGTTTTAGAAACTGGAATATTTTTTAGATTTAATCACGACGCTCAAAGAAATGGAATTTGGAAGGCCAAAGAGTTTGAGGCTGAAGTAGCCAAATTAGTTGGAGCCAAATACGCGCATGCTGTATCTAGTGGAAGTACCGCTGTATCTTGTGCTTTAGCCGCTGCTGGAATTGGTGCAGGCGATGAAGTTATTGTGCCTCCATTTACTTATATAGCAAGTGTTGAAGCTGTTATTTTTGCAGGTGCATTACCAGTTTTTGCTGAAATAGATGAAACTTTATGCTTGAGTGCAGAGGGAATTAAGAAGGCGATTACCCCTAAAACAAAAGCAGTATTGTTGGTTCACATGTGCGGACAAATGGCGCAAATGGACGAAATAATGGCTGTGATTAAAGAACATAATCTGGTATTAGTGGAAGACGCAGGTCAGGCTATGGCTGCTAGTTTTAAAGGTACTTCAACAGGTTTATTTGGTGCAACTGGATGTTATAGTTTTGATTTCTTTAAAATAGCAACTGCTGGTGAAGGTGGCGTTTTTGTTACTAATAGTGAAGAGGCTTATAATTTAGCAGACAATTATTCTGATCATGGTCATAGCCATTTAGGGAATAACCGCGGTATGGAAACACATCCTGTACTAGGATTTAATTATAGAATTTCAGAATTACATGCTGCCATTGGTTTGGTTCAGACCAGACGAGTACCGATGATTAGAGAGAACAACAACCGCATTAAATTAAAAATGATGCAAGAATTAGGCAAAATAAACGGAGTAACTTTTGCTACGATTCCTGATCCAAATGGCGACTCTGCCACTTTTTTAAATATGATGCTTCCTAATACAGAATTAGCACAAAAAGTTGTTGATTCGTTTAATGCAAATGGAGTTTCCGGTTTTAATTATTGGTACACTAATATGTATCATTTTATTAACCAATGGGAACATATTAAAGAAGGCAAAGTGGCAGCAAAAACCAATGTACAACTATTGGGTGCTCCGCAAGATTACCAGAACTTACATTTACCAAAAACACAGGAGACTATCGGCCGTCTAATATCTTTTGGTATCAGAGCTTCGTGGACCGATGAAGAATTGGATAATTTGATTTCAAAAATGAGTGCTTCGATTCAAGAGGTATTGGTTCAAACCGCATAAATAATGGCACATAAGAATTTTAAGTCCATAGAAAAAACTGTCTTTGGAAGAGGAAGTTTTAATCAATTAGGAGAAATAATTGCCCCCAAAAGAGCGCTAAATCAGTCGTATTTTGTTTATATTGTAGATCAGTTTTTTAAAGGAAAAGAGCTTGAAACTAGGCTTCAAAACTTACCTGAAGATGTGATTTATTTTATAGATGTAGACCCATTCGAACCAACTACCGAACAAATAGATACCATACGCGATGAGATTTTGGCTTCGAAAGGCCTACCATCTGGCGTTATAGGAATTGGTGGTGGAAGTATAATGGACATTGCAAAGGCGCTATCATTAATGCTTTGTAATGAAGGTAAATCTGAGCAATACCAAGGTCTGAACCTAATTAAAAAACCTGGAGTTTACCATGTTGGTGTTCCAACCATATCTGGAACTGGCGCAGAATGCAGCATGACGGCCGTGTTAACGGGTCCGGTAAAAAAGCTTGGTTTAAAATGCGAATGGACCATCTTTGACCAAGTTATTTTAGACTCAGAATTAACTGCAACAGTACCTGTAGATAAATGGTTTTATACAGGAATGGATACCTTTATACATTGTATAGAAAGTAGAGACGGTATTTTAAATAACGCTTATAGCATGGCATATGGAGAGCAATCTTTAAAGCTTTGCAGAGACATTTATTTGGGAGATAACGCCGGACAAAATCCTGAAAATGACGATAAATTAATGGTAGCTTCTTTAATGGGCGGCTTAAGTTTAACGTATTCGGAAGTTGGTGTTTGTCATGCCTTAAGTTATGGACTTGGTAAAATATTAGGCGAAAAACATTGTTATGCCAATTGTTTAGCTTTTCAGCATTTAGGAGATTATTACCCTGAAGGTGTTGCAGAGTTCAAATTAATGCTAAAAAAGCATGGTATAGAATTGCCTCAAAACCTAAGTGCAAACTGGAGTGATGAAACCATAACAGCTATGGCTCATGTTTCATATAATTTACCACACATGTGGAATCATGCGGTAGGCACCGATTGGCAAGATAAAATTACCATAGAAAGAATAGAAGATTTATTTAGAAGAATGTAATAACAATACCATGACAAAAATTGTAAAAGTTGGAGATATAGAATGCGGCAGCGATGAGTTATTTTTAATTAGCGGCCCATGTGTAATAGAAGATGAATTAACCATGTTAAAAACTGCTGAGAAGCTTAAAGAAGTTTCGGAGCGTTTAAAAATAAAATTGATTTACAAATCTTCTTTTCAGAAAGATAATCGTAGCTCCTTAAAATATTATGATGGTCCGGGTTTGGATAAAGGTCTTGCCATTTTATCTAAAATCAGAGACCAGTTTGGGTTTCCAATTATCACCGATGTTCATTATCCAGAGCAGGCCACAGCTGCGGGCGAAGTGGTAGATGTTATTCAGATCCCTGCTTATTTATGTATGCAAAGCACCTTATTGGTGGCAGCTGCTAAAACTGGAAAAGTAGTAAACATCAAACATGGTCAGTTTTTAGCACCAGACAATATGAAGCATCCAGCGGCAAAATGTGTAGAAAGTGGAAACGATCAAATTATCTTAACAGAACGCGGCTATACCTTCGGTTACAATGATTTGATAGTAGACCCAAGAAGTTTCTTTCATTTAAGAAATATAGGTTATCCAGTGGTATTTGATGTTACCCATTGTGTTCGTAAATATGGTATTCCAAGTGCTGATCCAAATGGCGGAATGCGTGAATTTTTGCCTGTTTTAAGCAGGGCAGGAGTAGCTGCGGGAGTTGATGGAGTATTTATTGAAACCCATCCAGAACCTGCAAAAGCCTTATGCGATGCAGCATCTCAACTATGTGTATACGATTTGGAGGAGTTCTTAAAACCATTAATTGATATCCATAATCTAGAGGTAAGTTACCGCAGCAAATAGTATGAAATCAAATTCGAAGTCAATTTTTCTTTTGGCTTTTTTAGCCATTTTTTTGGTTCGAACCGAAAATGCATTTGCACAATACGAACGACCAACAGAATCAATTTCATTTAAAAAATCCAATGCTTTTATAAGTGTTGGTTCAGGCATGCATTACAAGTATGGCATATTAGGTTTGGGGTTTGGAATGCTGTTAAATGAAAATACGGTAAGCGAATTTAATTTTGGTCTTGGGGTATACGGTTTTAAAACGGGAGCTACTATGGTTTTTAATGCAGGTACCAATAAAAAATGGCGACCAACATTAGGTTTCAGTAGAACTGCAGGTTCTGAAAATGTTCAATTGGATGTTATGGTGGTACATAATTTAAATGATTATACCATTACTACTGAAATGGATTTCTCTGCAGCCCATACCTTAACGCCAGGTTTTCAAAGAGTTTTTCTCTTTAGAAATGGAAGTAATTTGGCTTTAGATTTTGGTTACGCGATTGCTTTAAATACGCCGAGTTATGGGTTTTCTGAGAAGGTGCTTAAAATTGAGGGCAACCAAGTTGCGGCATCTACAGTGGAATTTACCGAGCCCCAAGAATTGGCTTTTAGGTTAATTAGACCAAGTGGTATTGTATTTGGCTTAAGCTATAATTTTGGATTATAGTGTGTTAAAGCTTTTTTGAAATATTTGCATTAAAAGTTTATTTTCGCCAACATTCAAAAAAGAATATTAAAATAAAATGGAGTTATATTTAGATTCGGCCAACTTAAAAGAAATTGAGGAAGGCTTTAAATTAGGTTTTTTAAATGGTTTAACCACCACACCTACGTTTATGCAACGTGAAGGAATTACAGACATAGATGCTATGATTGTAAAGCTTTCTAAAATGGTGCCTGTATTGCAAATTGAAGCCTTGGGTGATACTGCCGAAGATGTTTTAAAAGAAGCGAAAAGACAATTAGCTTTAGGATTAGATCCAGCCAAAACGGTCTTTAAAATTCCAGTTTCTTTAGAAGGTGTGCGTGCATGTAAAATGTTACGTAATGAAGGTTTATTAGTAAATGTTCATTTAGTTTACACCCTACAGCAAGCTTATATGGCTATGCAAGCTGGTGCTACTTATGTTTGCCCTCTTGTTGGTCGTTTACAAGATCAAGGTCATGATGCTCTTGATTTAGTTGCACAAATTGTAGATGCAGTAGATCATTATGGATACGATACTAAGGTAATGTTCTCTTCTGTTAGAACATTAGAGCACGTAAGAAATGCTTTAAACCTAGGTGTTCATACTATTACGGTTCCTCTAAAAATTATGAAGCAGCTAACAGAAAATCATTTTACAACTGTTGGTACCGATCAATTTATCAGAGACACTCGTTTAATGACGGTAAGAGTTAAGGAAGCAATGAATGGAGTAAATCCAATTGTTGCAGCTTCTACTAACTTGGCTGATGCCATTGTAAAAATGACTGAATATGGTTTTGGTGCCATTACTGTAGTTAATGAAGATGGTAGCTTAAGAGGAGTATTCACAGATGGTGATCTTCGTAGAAAAATTCAAACAGAAGGTAGAGATGTATTGAGCAAACAAATGGGTGATTTTACTTATAACAACGCCATTTCAATTGATGCTAATGCCTTGTTAAATGATGCGGCAACAGTGTTTAAAGCAACTAAAGTAGATACTATTTTAGTTACTGAAAACTCTAAGCCAGTTGGCATGATAGATATTCAAGATTTAGAAGATTAATTATTTTTTCAATCATACTTAGTTATAGGTCGTGCTAGTTTTGGTACGACCTATTTTATTTAACCCTTTTAATAATTTTATGTCACTAGGCGCACAGGAAATAGAAATAATTTTTACTCAATTGGGAGCTCAATTTATAAGTCCGATTTCTGTTATAGAAGAAAAACTAAAGCATATCAAGGCATTTGTTTTTGATTGGGATGGGGTGTTTAATAATGGAGTAAAGAACGAAAATAGAAGTAGTCATTTTAACGAGGTAGATAGTATGGGAACAAACATGCTGCGCTTTAGTTATTATCTTAAGAACAGACAACTGCCTAGAACAGCTATTATTTCTGGTGAAAAAAACGAGATGGCATTTTATTTTTCGGAGCGGGAGCATTTTGATGCTTGTTATTATAAAGTAGCCAATAAAACCATTGCC
>JAKRSG010000247.1:0-7109 GCA_022402405.1 Bacteroidia bacterium
CCTACGCTCTAAAGTATTTGGCTATTTTGTACGCTTCGATACCGCTTGGGGCATACAAGACTCCGAGGTAGCCAGCAGGCCTATTTATTATTTGTCGTTGAGCTTGGATTTTTAGAGTGGGGGTTTGTTTTTTAATTTATTATCAATATTTTGGCTGAACCAAATTTAAATCAAGCCTTTAGATACGCATTATGAAAACCCTGAAATCAAAAAAAATATTAAACGAATATATAGCTTTGCATTAAATTGTTTGTTTGGTGTATTTGCGATAGTTAATTTCGGGTATATGAGAGTTACAAGCAACCCTAACGGACGACAAAGCAGACATGAAACAGAATGACGAAATACAAAAAGCCAGCACACATTGCAGCACATTTGCATTTTTGCCGACACGCCAAACCAATGCAAAAAAATGCAAAAGAGCTGCAATTTTCCAACCGCACGGACTTTGGTGTATCTTGACAATTATGTTTACTTTTTTAGTTATCAATTCGGTGGACACATTTGCACAAGTAACATTTCCAAAATCACCGACCGTTCAACATTTCAATCCTCAGACAATTAACCCGCAGCAGACAACTCAACAGACCAATAATAATATTTCGCATTACCAACAGCCGACAGTTCCGATGGGTGGTAACGCACAAGACATAATTAATCAACAAAACAGACAGGCAATGCAAATGATGGGATATCAACCACCAATTATACCTCCATCTGACCCTGCACTATTGCACCAATTTATTTTGCAACAAGCACAAGCAACAGGACAAAGCAAACAACAAAGACAAGTTGCCGAACTAAACGCATTGCTTAGAGAAGATGTTAATACACCGCAGACCAATTACACACAGACAACTGAGTACATCATAAAAACGAAAAATTATCATAAAGCATTTGCCGACTTATTGAATATGCAAAATGGTTTACAACCGTTTTCATTGAAAAAAGCAATTTACATTGTTGAAAATGCCTATCTCGACAACTCATTAAAATATGAAACTTACAACAAACAAATACTCTCAAAGACAAAATTACTGAAATCAATTATTCAGAAGGAAGGAATAAAACCGAACAACAATCTTGGAAAGAATTATATCATTCAAAAAATGTTTTCGGAAAGGATAGTTGAATATAAAGACACCGTTGTGTATAAAGTTCACAAACCTTACCAATACGATTTTGATGATTTTAAAGGCGAAAATGACTGGACAAAAATGTTTGTTACTAAACTTTTAAAAACAGGTAAAGGGCAATGCCATTCTTTGCCATTGCTTTATTTAATATTTGCAGAAGAACTAAAAACTAAGGCTTGGCTTTCGCTTGCTCCAGAACATTCATTTGTAATTTTTAGCGACAATGCTTTAAAGAACTTTTACTTTTATGAAACTACAAACGGCAATTCAGTTACAGACAACTTTATGCTTGAAAGTGGCTTTATCACTTCACAGGCTTTAAAAAATAAGATTTACCTTGACACACTTGACCAAAATGGATTAATCGCATCTTGCTTAGCAGACCTAATTATGGGTTATACAGACAAATTTGGTTATGATGAATTTATGGCTTCAATGGTTGAAAGCCTTTTAAAAATATATCCTAACAGCATTCAAGGACAAATATTTAAAGCGGATTTAATTGCAAGAGAAATGAAGTATGCCGCGAAACAAAAAGGATTAAAATCCTACAAAGAATTTCAGCAATATCCCGAAATCAATAATCTATATGTCGCACTTCAAAATCAATACGACTATATAGATGGACTAGGTTATATGCAAATGCCTAAAGACAGATATGCAGCTTGGCTTTTATCTTTGAATGACGAAAAGCACAAGCAAGAAAAACAGAAACTAAAAACCACATTAATCGGCAATGTTAAAAGAGATAACTAAAATAGCCCTTGCATTGGCATTTATTCTTTTGTTTTTTGGAGCGTGCCGCTCCAAAAAACAAATCAGCAGCACAAGTGCTGTTGCGGTTGACACCGCAACGGCTTTTGTTGCTCCTATTGATACTTTTAAGAGTACTGAAGTCTCTAAACAGGTTTACATTCCACCTCAACTTACAACACTTGATTATTACAACAATGCATACAATGAAATTGAGGAAATGCTAAATGGATACCGACCATTGAGTTTTAAACGTGCTGTTTTTTTGACTGAGAACGCATACTTTCAAGACAAATTGGATTACGAAAAATTTGAAAGTGATATAAATTTACTCGTATTTATCTGTAAAAAATGGATGACCTATAATAAATTAAATGATTATCACCAAAAAGACAGTATTGCTATTTTAAAAAATTTCGCAATTTATTCCTTGATGAAAGACACAATAAAATTTCAATATGGCTCACCTCATTATCCATACACATACGATTTTAATGATTTTTTCGGTCAAAAGGACTGGTCAAAAATGTTTGTTTCAAAATTACTGACAACAGGAAATGGAAATTGTCATTCATTACCTTATTTGTATAAAATTATTGCAAATGAGTTAAACACTGAAGCTTTCTTAACGCTTGCCCCCAATCATATTTATTTGAAACATCGCTGCAAAGGATTAGGTTGGTATAATACTGAATTAACAAGTGGTGAGTTCCCAACGGATGCTTGGATAAAAGCCTCTGGCTATATTACTTTGGACGCTATTAGAAGCGGTATATTTATGGATACCCTCGGACAGGTTCAAAGTGTAGCTTTAACTATTTACGACTTAGGTCAAGGCTATTTATACGAAACTTCAAATGTTAATGATGGTTTCGTGTTAAAATGTTGCGATTTGGTTTTAAAACATCATCCGACAAATGTTAACGCTATGATTTTAAAAGCTGAAATATTAAGGAAACAATACGATTCATTGCTTTTACTTAAGCAAAATAGGAAAGCCATCGAAGTAAAATCTGAAATGGAAAAAATGTATATGTTAGCTTTAAAATCGGGTTACAGAGAAATGCCAAAACAAATGTATTTAGCTTGGTTAAAATCTGTTTCTGAACAAAAAGAGAAGTATAGTAACGGTCAAATCTATAAATTCAAATCAAAATGAAAACACTATTCAATCTAGCATTTCTGCTTTTGTTTGCTTTACAAGCAAACAGCCAAAGTTTAAACCCTTTTGAAAGCATTGGTAAAAAAGGAAAAATTATTACTCTTAGTAATGGTAAATACATAGAGGTTTATTCTAATGACAGTTTACAAAAAATTGGTTCTGTAATTATGAATATGAATACAGGTAGAGTTTACAAATATTTGGAAATAGATACGGTTTATTCAGAGGCTACGTTAGAACCTACAATCATTAGCCGTTGGTATTCTGTTGACCCTAAAGGCGGAGCAATGTCAGGTTGGTCTCCTTATAATTATGCAGTTAATAATCCTATTTCCGTTAATGACCCTGATGGTCAGTACCCAATTTATTTTATGATAAGAAGATATGAGTCTAGTGGTTATTTCGGAACACCCTTTTTAAGCAAAGGAGACAACCGACAAACCTCTGCAAATGTCAATTCTTCCGCCCGTATTCATCATTACATCGGAATTGAAACCAATACCCCAAAATTTAACAATCCAGTATTCTATAACTACGCAAAAAGTTCTAATTCTCAACAATACTTACCATGGCCCGGTAGTGGAGTAGCCAAACCAACATCGTCAGCCTCTGGGGATGTTTTAACTAATAATGACAGAGTTTTTGCTGGAAATTTTGAGTTTAAAAATTCAGGTATGGAACCAATTGCAAGCAAATTTTGTGAATCATGCACTCCTGCTATTGACACTAAAGGTTTTATTGGTGTCAATGAATTTAAAGATAAGGGAGAATTGCAAATATTCGGCTCTGTTAACGGTGATAATTTTCCAGATGCAGAAGGATTTATATACGATAAAAGTGGCAATGGTATTAGTTTGGGCGATTACCAACATTCTATGTTTGGAAGTCCAATGAAAGACCTTTGGGGAGAAGGAAATGATAAACTTTTAAATTTCGACATTTCAGTAAAAGTAGATAAGGACGGTAATTTTCAGAGTGCATCATTTATGAAAGATGGGAAGTCAGTACCATTAAAAGTTTACAATCAAAAGGAAACTAATTTTGACTCTTCTAATCTGCCAAAATAACCAAATACATGAAACTATTTAAATATATAATTATTGGCTTAATAACTACTTGGATGATATATGTCATATGTATATATCTTACTGGTAAAAAAGAGACTTTTTTAATTCGTTCGGGATTCGAAGGTACTTTAATCATCTTGGCAAATCAACCAGATGGCATAGAAATTAACGAGAGTAATGTTATATATGATTTTACTAACACTAACATTATAAAGTTAAAAGGAAACTTGATTACTGGATTTTCGCCTTGGGGTTATCTTAATTATTATGAAATAAATGAAAATAATGAAAGGAAAAAACTTAAAACAAAAGATGAAAGAATTGAGGAACTAAATTCAGAAGACAATTTTATTTATGTATGGGAAAACTATTTTTCAATCGGCACTTGCAATGGGACGGATTACGAAGCTTTAGTAATATCTAAGCAAAAAAACATAGACAGTACTTTATCATTAACCCAAAAAATGATTAATCAAAATGTATGTAGTTATAAATTTGCCAACCCTTAAACCATACACATTTACAAACCACACAAGCCAACGCTATGACCAAAGTTTGTAAAAGAGTATGGTTACCAAACGCACAAGGACAATACAAACTAGACATGACAAACCTTCGACAGAAAGAAGGGCAGCTTGTAACAGGCGTTTGGCTCAATGGCGGGTGACGTGGTTAATTGAACATTCTACTTCGCATCAACTTTTGTGGTGTATTGACAGTTTTGTGCTCCGAAATCCGCCACTGCGCCAAGCGCCAAAACGTAAGATAGCAACAACCATTAAACATCAGAATGATTAGAAAAGTTAAATATGTAATAGCCACTACACATATAGACAAACATGGCTGTAAAATGACTGAAAGTGCTTTGGAAAGTATGTTGCCTTTTCTAAATGGAGAGAGAAAACCACGAGTTGGCCTTGAACATGAAAGAACCTTTCCCCCATTTGGGGTTACAATGAATGGTCAAATTGAAAAAAGGAATGACGAACACCACTACTTAATTGTTGAATTGTGCTATTTCGACCAACGGGAATTAATAACACTTGATGATGGAACTCAACTTTTGAAAGAGTATTTCAGTGAAGGAGAGTATCCGTTTGTTGAATGTGCTGATAGTGAAACTTCCAAAGTAAAAATTTCTACAGATCCAGTTAATTTTGACACAAGACAAGATGTGGCAAAAATTTACGAGGCGATCAAAGAAGTGTCTGAAATAGAGTTTGAAGTAGAAGAATTTGGGAGAAAGTCTGAAATACCCGACCCCGAAACCATAATAACAATTACAAGAGAGATTGCATTAACACTTGGGATAATCAAAAGCAAAATTCCTGCAAAATTGGGGGAAGCAATAGGTGAAGATTTGGCTAAGTTCTATAAATTCATTTCAAAACTTACGGTTGAAACTATCAAGAAAGTTAAACCAGAGAACCGACCAAAGAATTTTGTAATTTCATACCCAAACAAAGATTGCAATATTGAATTAGTAATTAAAACCTATAAAGCAGACCGGGTTTTAAATTCATTGACAAAAGAAAAGCTGCAAATCATAGCGAACAAAGTTGAGCAATTGGCAAATCTAAGACCAGAGAAAATACAATTTATATATGGTGAAAATGACAACTGGGAGTTTAACTATTTGCTTTCAAAAAATGGTGCCGTAATTGGAACAATAAAGACTTTTAACAACCGGAACGAACTTTATAACAGTATTTTGGAGAAACAAAAAACTGATGAGAGGAAAAGCAGCTAACAGCAAGGTAAAAGGGTAAATTATCTCCTTTCAATAAAGCAAGAATAACATTCAGGTTTTTCTATGGTAGTATATTCGTTTTTGCCACATTTGTGACAAACATTTTCTTTGTATTCAGGATTACTATAACGCTCCCAAATTGAAAAACAATCTTCGCAATATGGCATTTCAATATTCAATTCTATTCTTTCTGTACACCTTATACAATATCCATTCTTCTTTTTTTCCGCTTTAGGAACAATTGGCCTCCAAAATGAGGATTTAAAATAACTTGATTTCTGTGGCCTCTTTACTTTAATTTCTTCAGCAGATTGAAGAATAGAGCTCGTTTCTGAATATGCATTTTCATACAGATTTCGGTCTTTAAATCTATCAATCAAAACGCCCATTTCGCGGTTATTCTTTTCAGAAAATTCATACATATTCATAGAAGTAATAACCATTCTATCCTCGTTAAAATAACATTTAGCATGTAAGTTTTCGAAAAAAAATAATTGCAAATTATTTAAGCTAGTTAGGGCTTCCATCTCACTAGCTTTTAAATCATCTTTACCATAAATTATAATTATTGACACCCTATTATTTGAGGCATCTTTAAGCCTTTCCATTAAGGTTTTAGAAATTTGAAGATATGGCGATACCAAGGTTAATTGTTTTCTTGCACCCATAATTATATTTTCAATATGATATGATATACCGTAGGTAGTTAAAAATTCTGCCATTTATGTTCAATGTGTATTTATTCCAAGTATTATAATTTTTCTGTTAAACTAACATTCAAGAATAACCCAAATTACCAGATTCCAAAGGTAAATTTTTTACCATACTTTGTGAAATGACTTAATGCAATTCAATAATTTTAAAGGAATGTTTTTGTCGTTATTTCATTAAACTTTATAATTTTTAATTTTATGGTGAAAGCAAAAATAAATAGAAAAAACTAAGGATTATTCTAAAAACCATATTATTATGAATTGCTCCCTAAAAAAATTTAACACAACAAAATGTTTTTATTGGCTTTAAATCAACTATATTAAAGTGAAAAGAATTTCAGACAAATGGATCATATAGAACTAATGTAAATTATTATTGAAAGAACTTCCCCAATACTATGTTGGTATCTAGCTGCGTAACAGAACTTGGGTATGGTCAAATATTTTATTTAGATAAGAAAACATAATTGGAATTAAAAAAGGCAAAATCAAAATAAAATGAAAATTGATTAATTTCTTACACGAAAT
>JAKRSG010000247.1:7119-10354 GCA_022402405.1 Bacteroidia bacterium
AAAATATTAGGATATTACACAAGTATAAGAGCATGAATTTCTTGGCTTCTGACATTTAAAATTTTTATTTAAAACAATTGATAACTACCGTTACTTTTCATTCAAATTAAAGATTCTCTTGATTTAAACGAATAACATAAAAAAGCTCTAACTAGTGTAATTAATTATTATTATCCAAAGGAATATTCTTTATGCTTTTTTGCTCATTAGTTTTTAACATTAATCTTTATAACTTAATTTAGCGCAAATAAAATTAAGAAAATAACAAAGTGCAATTAGAAGCAGATATTTTAGAAAATTACATTCTTGAAAAGTACCCAACGGTCTTAGAAATTCTTTTACTTGACCGCACTACTGAGAAGAATATCTTTTGGGCAACTGAAAATTATGAGACCTTAGGGCCTGGCTATAAGTTTAATGATCAAATATTACCTGAATTAATAACAGGATTAAATGGTAACGTGATTATGCCTCGTGTCAAAAAAGAAAAAAGTATGCAGCAATCAAGAGCTAGAGATATGGCCGAGGTTTTCACACCATCATGGATATGCAATGCTCAAAATAATTTAATAGATCAGGCTTGGTTTGGTAAAGAGAATGTTTTTAATATTGAAATTTCAAATAACAAAGGAATAAGAGATTGGGTTGTAAATAATGAAAAAATAAAGTTTCCTGTAGGTAAGAGTTGGCTAGACTATGTTCTTGAACCTCGTCTTGAAGTTTCTTGTGGTGAAGCACCATATTTGACTAGTAGATATGATACGACTACTGGTGCACCAATTAAAGTTGAAAATAGGATTGGTTTGTTGGATAGAAAATTAAGAGTAATTAGTGAAAATATTGAAAAACCTGTAAATTGGATAGAAAACGCGCAATTAGCCTATAAGAACATTTATGGCTTTGAATGGCAAGGTGACAATTTAATATTAGCGCGCGAGGCATTACTATATACATATATTGATTATTATTTTGCAAAATTTGGCACTGAGCCTTCTTTACAATCAATTCAAAATATAGCCTATATTATTTCTTGGAATATTTGGCAAATGGATGGTGCAAAAGGTGTTATTCCAAAGAGTTGCGGAGCAACTGTAAAAATCAAAGAAGACCTCTTTGGTATTAAAGAAAGCAAAATTTCCTTTTGTGAAGGTTGTTTAAATAATGACATTAAGAATCATAGTGGTACAAAGTGTAAGATTAAAGATTGGTCAAAAAAAGACCCAAAAACTGGTGAATTTGGACAAATAGAGTATTTTATTAAATCATTTAAATCGTAATAACATGAAATTTACCTCTTCTTTAAAACTAAAATTAATTTATGTTTTTCGTATAAATGATTCATCACATTTCGGTTGTCTAAAAATAGGGGAAGCAACATCAGAAAATGAAAATATTTATGGTCTGGAACCAAATAGTAAAGCATTAAATGATGCAGCTAAAAAGCGAATAAATCAATACACACAAACTGCTGGCATTAGTTATGAATTATTGTATACTGAAGTTACAATTTATAGTCAAAAGGGTACTCTAAAATCATTTTCAGATATTGAGGTGCATCAGGTTCTCCTCAGGTCAGGTATAAAGAGAAAAGTCTTTGATAATAAAAATAAGGCAAATGAATGGTTTGAAACAGACCTTGAAACAGTAAAGAATGCAATTAGAGCGGTAAAAGAGGGAAGACTATCATTAGGAACTACTGAAAAGACTGTTAATAAGAGTCCTGTGATTTTTAGGCCAGAACAATCTGAAGCAATTGAAAAGACCAAAAAACAATTCAAAAAAAGCAACGATATGCTTTGGAATGCTAAAATGCGTTTTGGAAAAACATTATCAGCATTACAAGTCATTAAAGAATTAGATTTTAATAGAACTCTAATTTTAACTCATCGTCCAGTTGTTGATGCTGGATGGTTTGAAGATTTTGGGAAAATCTTTTATGATAGAACAGACTATGTTTACGGGTCCAAAAACAATGGAGATACATTTGACAACCTTGAAAAGCAACATAAAAATCAAAAAACAAAGTTTATTTATTTTGCATCGATGCAAGATTTACGGGGTTCTACTCTCGTTGGCGGTAATTACAATAAAAATAGTAATTTATTTAAAACACCCTGGGACTTTGTTATTGTAGATGAAGCACATGAAGGCACACAAACTGAGTTAGGAAAAAATGTATTAGGAGAACTCAGAAAGCCAAATACAAAATTACTTCAACTTTCTGGCACGCCATTTAATTTATTTGAAAATTATAAAGATGAGGAAATTTATACTTGGGATTATGTGATGGAACAACGTGCAAAAAGCGAATGGGATAAACTTCATTTTGGAGACCCTAATCCATATTCTGCCCTGCCTAAACTAAATATTTTCACCTATGACTTAGGTAAATTATTAAACAACTTTATTGATGAAGATGTCGCATTTAATTTCAGGGAATTTTTTAGAATAAATCAAAATGGTAGTTTTGTATATAAAAGTGATGTTGTTTCATTTCTAAATTTACTTTGCAAATCAGATGAGGTAAGTAATTATCCCTACTCAACAGAAGAATATCAAAACAATTTTAGACACTCACTTTGGATGGTACCAGGTGTAAAAGAAGCGAAAGCATTAAGCTTACTGTTGCAGGAACATCCAGTATTTTGCAATTTTAAAATTGTAAATGTTGCGGGTGATGGAGATGAGGAAGAAGAAAAAGATGAATCATTAAATAAGGTATTAAAAGCAATAACAAATAAATCCCATGAAACATATACTATTACTATTTCATGTGGGAGACTTACAACAGGTGTTTCAATACCTGCTTGGACAGCAGTTTTCATGTTATCAGGTTCCCACAGTACCTCAGCCGCAGCTTACATGCAAACTATTTTTAGAGTTCAAACACCAGCTATAATTAATGGGCGAATAAAACAAGAATGTTTTGTATTTGATTTTGCACCAGATAGAACATTAAAAGTGATTGCCGAAGCAGCAAAAATATCTGCAAAGGCAGGAAAAACCACCTCTACAGACCGTCTAATAATGGGTGAATTTTTGAATTTTTGCCCAATTATAGCAATTGATGGTTCACGCATGAAAACTTATGAAGTTGATGGCATGTTAGAACAACTGAAGAAGGTTTACATTGAAAAAGTCGTAAATAATGGCTTTGAGGATACTTATTTATATAACAAGGTGCAAAATAGTATTGAAGTTGACCCCCTGTTTTCCATTTAAATTGACCCCCCAT
>JAKRSG010000248.1 GCA_022402405.1 Bacteroidia bacterium
TTTTATTCCCTTTCCCATTAAGGCTAAGTACTTTGTTATTTTCTATGGAGCCTTAGAATTATATCAAGGATTTTCGAATAACCCATCGGATAATGTGGCTCATTTTGCGCATTTGAGCGGTATGTTGTTTGGGTTTATTTTGATAAAAATTTGGAATAAAAACAACCGACAAGATTTTTACTAAAACATACAAAAGGCTTTTGCAATGTGGTTAACTCAATTTGCACTTTCTTAAGCATGCCATAGATTTGTGGTATGGTACCAGCGCTGTTTTTATCTGTAATTGTTATTTATTTTCTGGTTTTATTGGGCGTGGCATATTATACCTCGCGCCATGCAACCAACGATTCTTTTTACATAGGCAACAAGAGTAGTCATTGGGCTCTAGTGGCATTTGGCATGATTGGAACCTCTTTATCGGGCGTAACGTTTGTATCTGTTCCCGGCACGGTAGAATTGGCTAAGTTTAGCTATTTTCAGGTGGTAATAGGCTATTTTATTGGCTATTTTGTGGTAGCTTATGTGTTGCTTCCATTATATTATAAATTGCAATTAACCTCCATCTATAACTATTTAGGCGAGCGATTTGGATTGGTTTCATACAAAACTGGCGCTTTGTTTTTTATTGTTTCTAGAACACTTGGCGCCACATTAAGGTTGTATTTAGTTATAAATGTATTGCAATTATTCGTTCTGAACCAATTAGGAATATCTTTTGAGTTAACCACGATTATTATACTCGGAATGATTTTGCTTTATACTTTTAAAGGTGGAGTTAAAACGATTGTTTGGACAGACACACTACAAACCTTTTTCATGTTATTGGCATTGGTGGTTTGTGTGTTTTATATCATAGGCGACTTAGGGCTGAACCTATCTCAAACTATTACAAGTTTAGCTGATAGCGGACACATGGATATGTTTAATTGGGATGTAAACGACAAGAGATTTTTCTTGAAGCAGATTATTGGTGGCGCCTTTATAACCATTGCCATGACAGGTTTGGATCAAGAAATGATGCAGAAGAATATTAGTGTAAAAACCTTGGGTGGAGCACAAAAAAACATGGTATTGTTTAGTTCTGTAATGGTATTGGTAAACTTCCTGTTTTTGTTATTGGGTGGTGTTTTGTATTTGTTTGCCAGTAGCAAAGGTATTTTGGTAAAAGGCGATGATTTGTTTCCTACCATTGCCTTAGATTATATGCCAGTTTGGGTTTCTTTGATATTTATTATTGGATTAATTTCTGCTTTGTTTCCTTCGGCAGATGGCGCTATTACCGCACTTACCTCTTCTTTTTGCATAGATATAATTGGATTAAAAAGACAAAAGGGATTATCGGAAGAACAACAAGCTAAAACCAGAAAAATTGTACATTTAAGCTTTGCAGTTGTGTTTTTGTTGTTGGTATTTTATTTCAAAATGCTCAACAATAAATCTATCATCAATATTTTGTTAGACATTGCGGGTTATACTTATGGTCCGTTGCTAGGTTTATTTGCTTTTGGAATTTTAACCAAATGTAAAATTAAAGATCATTTAGCCCCTGTTGTTTGTATAGTTGCCCCTGTTTTATGTTATGCTTTTCAGTACTTTGTGCCCGAGTATTTAGGTTGGAGTTATAAAATTGGTATCGAATTGTTGGTATTAAACGGTGCATTAACCTTCGCCGGACTGTGGCTTATCAGAAAATAGTTTTATCTTGTGCCACATGGCTATTCATCCTTTGTTTTTAAAAATTGCCGGAGGCGAGAGCGAAGTCTTAGATTTTAAGAAAACGATTTCATCGGCAAGCAAGATTGCTAAGACCATGAGTGCCTTTGCCAATCATAAAGGAGGCACCTTGTTGGTGGGTGTTAACGACAATAAAACTATTGCTGGAGTTAGGAGTGAAGACGAAAAGTATATGTTAGATTTGGCTGCACAATTTTATGTGAAGCCTGCCATTGAGATAGAATTAATAGAGTGGGAGCTAGGTGATAAAACCGTAATAGAAGCTATTATTCCTGAAGGAGAAGATAAGCCTTATTATGCCAAAGATGATGATGGGAAATGGTGGGCACATATTAGAGTTAAAGATCAATCGCTACTGGCTAGTAAAATTGTGGTAGATGTGCTAAAAAAGAATAGCGGTAAATCTCCGAATATCATTCAGTATACCGAACATGAAAGGTCTGTACTAAAGTATTTAGAGAAAAACCAGAGAGGCACCTTAAAAGAAATTTGTAAGCTCTTAAATATTTCTCGCTGGCGCGGACAAAAAATGCTGGTTGCTTTGGTAAGTGCTGGAGTTGTTCGTTCACATCAAACAGAAAAAGTAGAGTATTTTACCTTGAGTTAGCGATAATTCTTTCTTTAAAGAGAAAATTTAGAAAATAAGGCACTTATTTTGTAAACAAAAACGCATGAGAAAAATTAAATATATACTAGCAGTTTTAGTCTTGGTTATTTTTAATAAAATAGCCTCTGCACAGCATCCAGAGCCTAACCCCAAGAATATGGAAATTGCCAAGCGCTTTTCCTATTTTTTAGAAAATGGGTTTGAATCAATAGATCTTATGAAAGTTGGTTCGGTAGACCGCTCTTTTTTTAGCTTAGGAACACCACAATTGGTTATTTATGATAAAAATGATAAGAGCAAAAAGAACTTATTAAACAATTTTTCCATCATGGTTCAGCCTAGTCAGGAAAACGTACAAGGCAAAGTTTTTCAAATGCATTCGCCTCAATTCACTACCGGCTGTAAACAGTTTTTAACCATTATGCCAATAGATAGTAAAATTACCTTTGCAGAGGTAAAGCTTAACACCACATTGCCTGTTGTAACCCAGCCAGCACCAGGCGCAAAACATGTTCTGGGTCCGGGCGTATTGCCCATTGCATTTTTTCTTTACCTTAAATAATAGCTTTTTTAATACCTTGCCTGAACCAATCTTTTTATAATAAAATGATGTTGAGGCAAAAATTAACTAGCATATTTTCGGTATTACCTGCATTGATACTGCTTAATGGCTTGCTTTATATAGCCATTTCTAAAGCAGGTATTGGACTAAGCATTGATTCTATTAATTATTTCTCGGCAGCTAAAAATTGGGTGGATGGCCTTGGCTTGGTTTTGTTTGATGGCTCTACACTAGTGAATGCCGCACCTTTATACAGCTTTTTCATGGCGCCAGCTTATTTTTTTAAGCTAGATGCCTTTGTTTATGCTGCATGTTTGCAATTTTTCTTTCTGAACCTAAACGCTATTGCAATTTTTCTGCTTTTGCGGGTTCTTATAGATACTAAGAGAATACTTTGGCTGTATATAGGTGTTTTGTTGCTAAACTATTTTTCTTTTGTTCAGGTGAGTGTTTGGGCCTTAAGCGAAATGGGTTTCATCTGTTTATTTTCTTGGTGGCTTTATTTTGTCTTGTGTAAACCCAATAATCTATGGGCACCTGCTTTTTTGGTTGGTGCTTTGTGTTTGCAGCGCTATTTGTTTTGGTATTTTGTTCCAGGCATAATTATATATTGGTTATGGAGTAAACGAGAGGTTAAAAGTTTGATTGTTCAACTTGCCTTTGGATTTGTTTTAACATCCTTGTGGTTTGTTAGAAATTATCTTTTGCAAGGTACTTTGTTGGGAGCACATCAATTAGGAGAGAAATTTGGTTTGAGTGCTTTTTTTGAAAACCTTTTACAATTAGCAAATGGCATGTATGCTTTAAATCCCTTGTATGCTGGACCAGCATTTTTTATTATTTCGGTTTTGTTTTTATACTTTGGTTTTAGAAATGAAACTGGATTAAGAAGAGAATTTTGCTTTTTACTGCTTTTAATTGCTAGCGGACTCTTATTATTTGTTTTGGTTCAGCCAAATTTGCAAATGTCGCAATTACCACGCTATTTATCAGTGTTATATGTTTTCGTTTACCTTTCTTGGATCTTGCTTTTTGAGCGAATTTTGACAAAAAATTGGCTAAAATTTTCGATAGCAGGATTTGTTTTAGCTGTTTCTACTATTTTGCTGATTAATAAAGCCTTAGATTTTAAGCAAAACGGACTTGGAATTAAGAGTACGCTCGCTTTTTGTGCAGATTTTGAAAATGTCGCATTAGCTAAACATGCAGATTTACCAATGCTTTCCAACTTTCCAGATGTAGTTTGGCTCAAAACAGGTAAGACCTGTGGTTACCTACCATTTTTGAATGAAGATTATGATGCTTTTGGTAAACGAGTGCCTGCGGGGTTATACAAGGTAATTTGGTTTAAGGATAGCAGCAGAGAAATGCTTATGAATGATGCTATTTTAAACAAAAGTGCCGATTTTACACCAATGTATAATGGACATTGGCATAAAATCGGCACCTTAAAAATAGATTCAGGCTATTAAATAATTATTGACCTTGGGCTAGGGAATAACCTGGTTTATCGTCGAAATACCTCAAGATTTCTGTTGATGTTACCAATAGGTTTTTAGAGGCGTGAGCTGCTAAATCGAACATTTGAGCTAAGCTGGTTTCTTTGCCTTTTTCTACTTCAAAGCGCACACGGTATTGGTCTATACACTCTGTAAAAACAGAGCCACTAGGCCAAACTTGAGTACCACGATTAGAAATCATGATTAACTTACAATCCGTAGTTTCTGATAGTTTAAGGATTTCTGCTAGTTTATTAGCCACCAAATTTGATTCGATGAATAAGTCGATGCCCACTACTTTTTCTGATTTACGAGCAGCTGTTTGCATCATTTTTTGTTCAGCTGGTTTTTGAGGCAAGCTGTATGCCATGCTAGCATTGCTCTTTCTGCCTTCTGGTCCGCTTGGCTTATTACCTAAATTGGCAATAATAGCATTGGCAAATTCGGTTGTATTTAAAGATGCAGTTGTTTTATCACCGAAATCGCCGGTATGTTTACCTTGTTCTAAGGTGCATAATAGAGCGTTTTCAATTTTATCTGCATGTTCCATTAAACCTAAATGACGTAACATCATAAAGCTGCTTAAAAGAAGGGCAGTTGGGTTGGCGATGTTTTTTCCAGTAATATCTGGTGCGGTACCGTGTACGGCTTCAAAAATCGAAATTTGATCTCCAATGTTTGCCGAAGGAGCAAAGCCTAAACCACCCACTAATCCAGCGCACAAATCGCTCATAATATCTCCTTGAAGATTGGTTAATACCACCACTTCAAAAGCTTCTGGCTTGCTTACTAATTTCATGGCCAAATCATCAACGATAATATCATTGGCTATAATTTCTGGGTAGTCTTTAGCTACTTCATAAAAAGTTTCTAAGAACAAGCCATCGGTTAATTTCATGATATTGGCTTTGTGTGCACAAGTAACGGTTTTAAAACCTTCTTTCTTTGCCATTTCAAAAGCAAATTTGTGCACTTGTATACTTCCTGGTCTGGTTATTAAACGGCGACAAAGAGCTACATCCTGACTTAACATATGCTCGATACCACCATAAGTGCCCTCAATGTTTTCGCGCACTATGGTTAAATCTATAGGAATACCAGCTTTAGAGAAAACGGTGCTTACGCCGTTAAGAGATCTAAAGTGGCGACGATTAGCGAAAGTGCTCCAGGTTTTTCTGGCGGTTACGTTGATAGACTTAACCCCTTTTCCTTTTGGAGTTTCCATTGGACCTTTAAATAAAATACCCAATTGCTCAACGGTTTCTTTTGCCTCGTTGGTCATGCCGGTACTAAAACCCTTATCGTAAAAGGTTTTTCCCATTTCAATAAACTGATAATCAAGAGGAACGTTTGCGGCTTCAAAAATTTGAATTACGGCATCCATAATTTCTGGTCCAATACCATCGCCTTTGGCAACTGCTATTTTAATTTTATCCATATTAAATTGATTGGTTTATAAGCCGCAAAGGTAGTTTTTTCGGCAGATTGAGCAAAGTTTAGTTTATGTAAAAATTAATTGGCAGTTGCATTAAAACTATCTATGAATATTAAAACCTGAATATATTGCATGGTATAGTTACATTTGGAGTTTGCCTACACAGTTACCTATGAATATTGTTGTATTCAAAATTATTAGGTTACGTTTTAATTTATGGAGAGTAGAAATATTTTAATTGCCCACCCAAAAACGAATGAAGAAGTTTTGGCTTTAAAAGCTTTTATGGCAGCTTTAAAGATAAAATTTGAAGTGGCAAACGAGGACTCATACGATCCTGAATTTGTAAAAAAAATCGTGCATAGCAAAAAGCAAATTGCGGAGGGAAATTTTACTGAGGTAAAGCCAGAAAATCTCGAATCTTTTATTGATAGTTTATGAGTAGTTACAACTTACTCTTTTCTGAGCAAGCTAAAGAAGATATACGGATACACAAAAAATCAGGCAATAAAGCCGTTGTAAATGAAATTAAAAGACTAGAGGAATAATATTTTCAAGATTTAACTACCACCCACATTTTCCTTTACCTTCGCGGGTGTTTTGGTTCAGGCCAAATTAAATCTACTAAGCAATGATTAACCGCCAACTTTTTTTAATGCATCAGGCTCAAACTACTGAGTTTCCGGTATTGTTAGAAATTTCGCATGCCCATGGAAATTATTTGTTTGATGTGCAAGGTAAGAGGTATTTAGATTTAATTTCGGGGATTAGTGTAAGTCATATAGGGCATGGAAATGTGCAGGTAAAAGATGCCATTATTGAGCAGCTAAATAAGCACCAACATGTAATGATTTATGGCGAGTTTGTGCAAAGTGCGCAGGTAAATTTGGCGCAGGCTCTTACCCAATTATTGCCCCCCAATTTAGATTCGGTTTATTTGTTAAACTCGGGTGCCGAAGCTACCGATGTGGCTTTAAAATTAGCCAAACGTGTTACAAAAAGACCAAATATAATAGCTTGCAAAAATGCTTATCACGGCAGTACGCATGCGGCTTTGAGCTTAAATAGCGATGCGTATTACAAAGATGCTTTTAGGCCATTATTGCCTGGCGTTTCATTCATAGAATTTAATAATATTGCTAGTTTAGAAGCTATAAATGAGCAAACGGCTTGTGTGGTTTGCGAGGTAATTCAAAGTGAGGCCGGTTATGTTTGGGCTGATCCAAACTTTTTGATGGCACTTAGGAATCGTTGTAATGAAGTTGGGGCCCTGTTAATTTTTGATGAAATACAGAGTGGTATGGGCAAAACAGGAACTATGTTTGCCTTTGAACAAACGCCTGTAGTACCAGATATTTTATTACTGGGCAAAGCGCTTGGTGCGGGCATGCCTATCGGGGCGGTGGTAGCATCTAGAGAACACATGATGATGCTGGCAAACAACCCTATTTTGGGTCATATTACTACCTTTGGCGGTCACCCAGTGGTAGCAGCTGCAGCTAAGGCTGGATTAGACGTGTTGGTTCAAAACAACTTACTTGAAGGTATTCCGGAGAAAGAGCAATTGTTCAGACGCTTGTTGGTTCACCCAGAAATAAAACAAGTAAGCGGCAAGGGATTAATGCTTGCCGTGGAGTTGAGCAACTTTGATTTTACCTTGGCTTGTGTAAAAGCCTGCCAAGAAAAAGGATTAATTACCGATTGGTTTTTGTTTGCCAATAATCGCTTAAGAATAGCGCCGCCATTAACTATTACCTTGCCAGAAATTGAGCAGGCATGTGCCATTATCTTGGAAGCCATTTCAGAAACTCAGGCATCCATGGCTTCGAATAACTCGTTGTCTTCGTAGTAGGTAACCACCAATTTTTTAAGTCGGTTTTCCTGACTCATTAAATCTGTGTACGGTAAATTTTTCACCATTTGATAGTGCGGCCAACCATCTTCATCTGTATGCGTAAACTCATAATAACCCTCGTAGCTCAATAGTTTGCAAGTGGCAATATGCATAAGGTCCATTTTCTCATGTTTTTCAAAAGTTCGCATTTGTCCGAGCTCGCGCACCCCAATAATAAAGAGGATTCCGTTCATATCGGGCTTCTTGCCAAACTGCTTTTTTAGGTCGAACACAATTCTATACCACTTGGCTTTAGTGGCATCATCGAGCATATATCTTTGGTAAGAATCTGGTTTTTCGTTTTCTTCTGTTGTCATATTGGTAGCAAACCTAAAGAAAGTTTTCGTGCAAAATAATTTTTGCGTTATTTTTGACATATTGCCTTAAGGTTTAGTTTTTTTATTCGGTTTGAACCTATTTTCGTATAAAATTTATTGATGATGAAACAGAAGATACTAATTTTATTACTGCTTCCATTTGTGTTTGTGAAAACGGGTTTGGCTCAGACCAAAAGCCTAGGACGCATTACGGCCGGACCCATGTTAGGATATAGCACTCATACAGAGTGTGCGGTTTGGGTGCAGACCATTGGAGTAGATGAAACTACGATTCAATACAAGATTTTGGGTTCAAACGCAGAATGGCAAAGCAGTAACAGTTTAAATTTTTCAGCTGGCAAAAACATACCTCAGTCCAATAAATTTTACCTTACCCATTTAGAGATGGGTAAAACTTATGAGTATCAGATTTTGCTGGATGGTGTTTTGCAAAAATTTCCATATCCATTACAATTCAAAACACAAGAACTATGGGAATGGCGTAAGTCGGCACCCGATTTTTCTTTTTTGGCGGGCTCCTGTTTGTATATAAACGATAGTGCTTACGATAGGCCAGGCGTGCCCTATGGCAAAAGCACAGATATATTGAACTCTATGGCCAATACGCCCGCCGATTTTATGCTTTGGTTGGGCGATAACGTGTACATGCGCGAGGCAGATTATAGCAGTGTATCTGGCATGGAACGTAGGTATTTACATACTCGGTCTGAACCAAAACTACAACTGCTGTTAGCTAAGATGAATCATTATGCAATTTGGGACGACCACGATTATGGCGATAATGATGCCAATAAAACCTTTGAGCATAAATTAACGAGCCATAATTTATTTTCGGAATATTGGGCAAATAGAAGTAATAACTATTTGTACGAAGACGGTATTTATTATAGCTTTAAGCACAGTGATGCTGAGTTTTTTATGTTGGATGATAGATGGTTTAGAGACGAATCTTATTTAAATGAGCAGTTTATTTCCAAAACTCAATTGGGGGCGAAGCAACTCGATTGGCTCAAAAATAAATTGGCTCATAGTAAGGCTGTATTTAAGTTTGTTTGTGTGGGGGGACAGTTTTTAAATGAGCATACCAACAAAGAGTCGTTTAATTTATATAAGAAAGAACGACAAGAAATTATTCAGTTTATAGTAGATCAAAAGATTAGTGGGGTGGTGTTTTTAACAGGAGATAGACATCATACAGAGTTGCTTAAAAACGATGCTGTAACGGCTACATTAGGGTATCCTTTGTACGATTTAACATCGAGCAGTATTACGGCGGGGTCTAGCAGTGTTGTGGGTTCAGACGAAGAAAAAAATCCAATGCGTGTTCCAAACACCTTAGTGGCAGAGAATAATTTTTGTCGTATAAAAATAAGCGGTAAGAAAAAAGGTGAGCGCCAAATTGAGATGAGTTGTTATGATGCTAAAGGAATGGTGAAATGGGGATATGTGATAAAAGAAAGTGATTTGAAAGCAAAAAGATAAAAATCTAAATTTTTGCTTAAATTGCCTTAATATTTCACGAAAATTAAGGAGAGGCAGGAATGGAAAATAAATCAAAGATTATTCAAGAGCAGTTTATGCTACGCGTAAAAACTGCCTTGGCGCCTAATGTTTCTTTTGTAGATGAGTTAGCAGATTTGTTAAAGGTTAGTAACGATAGTGCATACAGACGAATTCGTTGCGAAACGCTTTTGAACATTGAGGAGATAAGTTTGATATGCAAACACTTTCGCGTTTCGTTTGATCCAGATATTCAACATCTGAGTAATAAAGTAACCTTCGATTATTTGAAGCTTGATGATAAGAAAGAGAACTTTAAATTATGGCTTTCTTTTATTGCCAGCGATGTTAAGAAGATAGGTACTTCTATAAATAACCAAATTATTTACGGGGCAGATGATGTGCCTTTGTGGCATCATTTTTTTGATAAAGAGCTTACTGCCTTTAAGTTGTTTTATTGGCTAAAGTCGATTTTAAATGCACCCGAGTTTGCTGAAGAAAATTATAATCCAGCACTCATAGATGCAGAGATGATAGAAAGTGCATCCGAAATGCTTCGCAATTACAATGAAATTAATTCTATTGAAATTTGGACGGAAGACACTTTAAACAGCAATCTTAAGCAAGTTGAGTACTTTTTTGAATCTGGGTTTTTTAACAGCAAACAAGATGCTTTGCGCTTGTGTGATTTATATCTTGAAGAACTTAATTTGGTTCAAAAGAA
>JAKRSG010000249.1 GCA_022402405.1 Bacteroidia bacterium
AAAGAGGCTTTTATTTATTCAGAATAATTATTCTCCGTACATTTCTAAACGTTGTGCTTTAACTCGCTCATCTACTAAGTACTCGTCGTAAGTCAGTCTCTTATCAATTACACCTTTAGGAGTAATTTCGATAATTCTATTGGCTATACTTTGTACAAAAGTATGGTCATGAGAAGTAAAAATAGCATTATGTTTCCATTCAACCAAAGCATTGTTAAATGCGGTAATCGACTCTAAATCCAAATGATTGGTAGGTTCATCCAAAATTAAACAGTTGGCATTGGTTAACATCATTCGAGATACCATGCAACGCACCTTCTCTCCTCCTGATAACACGTTCGACATTTTGAAAACTTCCTCGCCACTAAATAACATTTTACCAAGGAATCCTCTAATGTATGTTTCATCTTTTTCTAAAGAATACTGACGAAGCCAATCTATTAGGTTATAATCACCCGAAAAGTACTTGCCATTTTCATTAGGTAAATAAGAAGTAGTTATGGTTTGACCCCACACAAATTCACCAGAATCTGCTTTTTCATTACCCACCAATATTTCGAAGAAAGTAGAAATAGCCATATGATCTCGAGATAAAATTGCCACTTTATCTCCTTTATCTAGGGCGAAGGTGATATCACTAAATAAAACCTTTCCTTCCGAATTCTTTTTGGTTAATCCCTCTAATCGAAGTATTTGATCGCCACATTCTCTATCTGGCCTGAATATAATTCCAGGATATTTTCTGGTAGATGGTTTGATATCATCTACCACTAATTTTTCTAATAATTTCTTTCTACTTGTTGCCTGGCGCGACTTAGATGCATTGGCGCTGAAACGCTCAATGAATTCTTGTAATTCCTTTCTTTTGTCTTCGATCTTTTTGTTTTGATCACTTTTTTGACGAAGAGCTAATTGACTGCTTTCGTACCAGAAAGTATAATTTCCTGTGTATAATTGAATTTTACTAAAGTCGATATCAGCAATGTGCGTGCATACCGCATCTAAAAAGTGTCTATCGTGAGAAACAACAATTACCGTATTTTCAAAATCTGCCAAGAAGTTTTCTAGCCAAGTAATGGTTTCAACGTCCAAATCGTTGGTAGGCTCATCCAATAAAAGCACATCTGGATTTCCGAATAAGGCTTGAGCTAATAATACTCGCACCTTTTCTTTACCATTTAACTCTTTCAAAAGCATTTGATGCTGATGTTCTTTGATACCAAGATCGCTCAAAAGATTGGCTGCATCACTCTCTGCATTCCAGCCCTCCATATCAGCAAACAAGCACTCTAATTCTGCAGCACGATGTCCGTCTTCATCCGAAAAATCTGGCTTTAAGTATATAGCATCCTTTTCTTGCATGATATCCCAAAGCTTTTTATTACCCATAATTACAGTTTGGAGAACCGGAAACTCATCAAACTCAAAGTGATTTTGTTTCAAAACACTCATCCTTTCACCTGTGCCCAGCGAAACAGAACCTGTTGAAGGATCTATTTCTCCACTTAATATTTTTAAGAACGTTGTTTTTCCAGCACCATTAGCACCAATAACACCGTAACAATTTCCTGGCGTGAACTTCACATTCACATCTTCAAACAAAACACGTTTGCCATAACGCAAACTTAAATTAGCAACTGAAATCATTCAATAATTTTAAAAGTGGACAAAGGTAATTAAATAAAAGTGGAAAGCATAAAAAAACGGGGCCAGTTACCTGGACCCCGCTTTAGCCTATGAAACAAATTGCATTCTACCCCTAGATGCAATTATCTTTATGAAGATTCAGACTAGCTGAACTCAAATATCTTTTGCTCTTTTGTGAATACAAATGTACAACAATATTTAAAAAGTGCAAGCGATTTTTTATTTTTTTTTACTGTTTTTCTTAATTATTTATTAACGAATTGATTTTTAGCCATTTTTATGTGCATGACTTTTTACCAATGGCACACCAACTTTCAATTTTATTCTATTAGATAAGAATAACATTACAGGCACCAATACCAATGTTAAAAAGGTAGCGAAACTTAATCCAAAAATCATTGTCCAACTTAATGGCCCCCAGAAAGCCACGTTATCTCCACCGAAGTGAATATGTGGTTCAAAGCTAGAGAATAAGCCAACAAAATCGATATTAAATCCTACTGCCAATGGAACTAAACCTAAAATGGTAGCAGATGCTGTTAAAATTACAGGTGTCATCCTAGTTTTACCCGCTTCAATAATGGCTTCTTTCATTTCCATGCCTTGCTCCATTAATAGATCTGTAAACTCAACCAATAAAATTCCATTACGAACCACAATACCAGCTAATGCAATTACACCTACACCTGTCATTACCACAGAAACATCCATATTAAAAATAGATAGACCCAAGAGTACACCAATAATACTAAAGAAAATCTCTGAGAAAATAATAATAGGTTTAGATATAGAATTAAATTGAGTTACCAAGATAAAGAAAATTAAACCAAAAGAAATTAACATGGCATTACCTAAAAATGCACCTGTTTCTGCTTGCTTCTCTTGCTCACCTGTCATGGTAATTAAAACACTTTGCGGTAGCGGATATCTGCCAACAGCTTTCTGTATTTTGGCCACAATCTCATTTGCATTAAATCCACTTAAAACATTAGAAGATACGGTTACCATCCTACGTTGATTTTTTCTCTTGATACCACCAAATGTGTTTCCATAGCTAATTTTTGCAACCGAAGCCAAAGGTATCTGACGAATCATTCCTCCCATGTTCATATCGCGGTAAGTAATTTTAAGGTTCATCAAAGCATTGATATTATTTCTTTGGTCAAAAGCATATCTTAATTGAATAGGATAATCGTCTTTAGCATCTTTAAACTTAGAAACCTCTGCACCAAAAATAGCATCGCGAAGTTCTTTACCAATTACAGCAGTTGATATTCCTTCTCTATTGGCTCTTTCTCTATCAATCTCTACAACTATCTCTGGTTTGTTTGCTTGTAAATCAGATTTTAATTCCTCGATTCCAGGTATAGCCAGTGAATCTAAGTATCTTTTTAAATCTTTAGAAACGGCAATCAACTCATCAAAATCATCGCCAGTAATCTCAATATTAATAGGCTTTCCTGTTGGTGGACCACCTTGTTCTTGTTCAACAGTAATTTCTGCACCAGGTATGCCTTTTACTACCTCTCTAATCTTATCGAGATATACTACCGTAGAAGCTCCATCTCTCTTTCCAAAGGGTACAAATGCCACAGTAACTTTACCAAGGTGCGGACTTGTACTAAAGTCGAAACTCTGAGGATTATTAGCACCAATAGCAACGTTGGAGATAATAGATTCTACAATTGGGTTTGAATCGCCAACCACTTTATAAATTCTATCTTCAATAATATGAGTTATGGAATCTGTATATACTTGATCAGTTCCTATTGGAAGGGCAATATAAGTATAGATAAAGTTAGGATCACTTTGTGGGAAAAACACCACATTTGGTTTACGAACACTCGTTAAAAAGATTGAAAAGAATAACAATCCAACAGTGGCCACTAGCATCCAAACTGGCCTTGACCCCTGTAGCACCCAAACCAATACTTTTTTGTAATTCTCCTGAAAATTAGGCCATGTTTTCTCTTGGAATTTCAATATTACATCCTGTAAAACAAATCGGTTCAAACAGTATAATAAATATAAAGTTACCGTTAGGTTTGCCATTCCCCAGCTCTGACCCAAATATAGAAGAAGAGCTATTACTGCAAATACCACAGAGGTTATCTTAAATCCTTTAGTATTTTTTGATTTGTGTTTATCTTCATCATGTGGTTTCATAAAATCAACTGCAAACACAGGGTTTATAATATATGCAACCAATAAAGAAGCTAATAAAGTTACGATGAGTGTAATAGGCAAATAGAACATAAATTTACCAATTACACCTTGCCAAAATGCTAATGGAATAAATGGAGCTAAGGTGGTTAGTGTACCCGATAATACAGGTAAAAACACCTCGCCTGCAGCCATTTTAGCTGCCTTAACAATTGGAACCTTTCCATTATCAAAAATCCTATGTGTATTTTCTATTACCACAATGGCATCATCTACCACAATACCTAGTGCCAACAAGAATGAGAACAATACTATCATATTTAAGGTAAACCCGATAGCCGGCATAATTAAGAATGCTACAAACATGGATAATGGCACCGATAAAGCCACAAAGATGGCATTGGTTGTACCCATAAAAAACATTAGAATTACTGTTACCAATACAAACCCAATGATAATAGTATTTATTAAATCGTCTAAGGTTACTTTGGTTTTATCTGATTGATCTCCGGTAATTGTTACTTTAAGTCCTTTAGGTAAAGAGTTCTCTACCATGTCGGCAGTAAGTTCTTTGATTTTATCTGAAGCATCAATAAGATTCTGTCCGCTCTTCTTAATTACGTTTAAGGTTACCACATTTTTGTGATCTAAACGAGCATAGCTTTCTTTCTCTTTAAAGCCATCTGTAATTACGGCAATATCTTTAAGGTAAATGGTAGCACCACTTCCCGAACGAATGATAATGTCTTCAATTTTCTTGGCGTCTGTGTACTGACCAATAATATTAACAGAGCGCTTTAAGCCATCCATTTTTATTTGTCCGCCCGACATAGTCATGTTTTCATATTTAACCGCCGTTTCAATATCACGCATGGTAATATCAGCAGCTTGCATTTTGTACATGTCTACATCAATTTGAATTTCTCTATCGAGTGCACCAACGATATCACAACGCGTAATTTCTTTGAGTCCTTCAATTCTATCCTTCATATTTTCTGCATAATCTTTCAATTTATCCAAAGGATAATCTCCAGAAATATGTACGTTCATGATTGGAATTTGCGATACATCAATATCAATTACCTCTGGTTCGCGCGTTAAGTCTGTAGGTAAATCCTTACGTGCTTTATCAACCGCATCTTTCACACGTTGCTTGGCAACGGGAACATCCACATCAGTATTAAACTCAATATTAATCATCGAAAAATCTTGAATAGATGTACTATTCACTTGCTTCACACCATTGATAGATTTTACCTGCTTTTCAATGTGCTTAGTTACCAGATTTTCCATGTCCTGCGGACCTGTTCCGGCATAAATGGTATTAACCAAAATCTGCGGAAAAACCACCTCAGGAAATTGCTCTTTTGGCAATCCATTATAACTCATTAAACCTGCTAAGGTTATAATGATAGTCATAACATATATACTAGTCTTATTATCTATAGACCAGCTGGAGGGCTTAAACTCCTTAAATTTTTCAAGCATATTTTTATTCTATTACTTTGTTTTAATTAACCAATTAAAAGCTCAATAATTCATTATCATTTATGTCTTGATATCCACTTGTTATAAGCATATCTCCTTCACTTAATCCAGATAAAATTTCTACTTTATCTTGGTAGAATTTGCCTGTTTTAACTTCTTTTTTGACAGCCATTTTCTTTCCGTTCTGAACCGAAGCCACCACTACATAAGTACTGTTTTCTGTCTTCTGAATGGTGTTTACTGGAATAACGATAGCATTGTTTGCTTGGTAGTCTAATACCTTGAAAACACAGATCATATTTGGAATAAAATCTTTACCAGCTGGTAGACTAGATTCTATAGTAAAAGTACGATTCATCTGACTGATAACACGAGATGCAAAAGTGATAGTTGAGCTTACTTCTAAATTGTTTAAATCAGGGAAAAACAAACGAACTTTATTTCCTTCATTGATTTGACTTGCATAGGTTTCAGATACATCAGCTTTAGCCTTTAACTCACCCATATTTACTACTCTAAAACATGGCATTCCTGGGGCTATATTCTGGCCAATTTTTAAGAATACTTCATCGATAGTACCATTTATAGGCGACTTAATTTTATACATATCTAAGTTCTCATATAAGGTGGCCAATTTTTGCTCTAATGACTCCTTATTATTTTTAGCACTTAAATATTGTACTTCAGTACCAACTTGCTTTTCCCAAAGAGATTTTTGTTTGTTGTATACATCCGTTACAAACTCAAGATTAACCTTTAAATCGGCAATTTGACGAGCTACAATTTCGCCATCTAATTCGGCCAAAACCTGACCTTTTTTAACCTGCGCACCAGACTTTACTAATACCTTTGTTACAGGTCCCATAGCTCTTGAGCTAATGGTGGTATTTTGATCTCCATCTACCCTACCTTGAACATCGATATAATGATTAAAAGTGCTTTTCTGAATAGGCGTAACAGATACAAATTTAACCTTCGCGTTAGCATCTGTTTCTTCTTTACCAAAGGCAAGAATTTCCTCTTCTAGTGTTTTAATTTCTGCTGTTAATTCAGCTTGTTGAGCCTTTAATTTTTCTAATGCTTCTTTCTTCGCATCTAGAGATTTTGAGCCACCACAAGAAATCATTATTCCGATTCCTAATAGAATTGATAGGCTATTTATTATTTTTTTCATTTGATTTATATAGGTTAAATTTTTATTTATTGTTAATGATTCCAAGTGATTTTTTAAGTTCTAGTTCTGCCACAAAAAATTCGTAAACGGTAGAAAGCATATTTGTTCTTGCATTCTCCAAATCTGCTTGTGCGCTGGTAAGTTCTAGGCTTGAACCTAAACCATTTTTATACTTAATCTCCATTTTAGAATAGATATCCTCAGCTAACTTTAAATTACCTTTTTGTATTTCTAATTGCTGTTTGGCTCTTATGTAACTTGATTTCGATTGATAAATTTGCTGATTGATTACGTTTTCGAAATTTTTGATGTCATTTTCGGTTTTCGAAATACTTATAGTGGCCTGTTGAGTTTGAGCATGTTTTCTAAAACCATCAAAAATAGGAAGTGTAACACTTAATCCAACTGCAGTTCCAGGGTATAAAGTATTGTATAACCCATCAAAATTATCTCCAAAAGCATTCTGCTGGTGATTGGCAAACAAGAAAACAGATGGCATATATCCTACTAAATACCTTTTTTTATCCATCTGATTTAAAGTTAGCTGTTGTTGCAACATTTTATACTCAATTCTATTTCCATAGTCAACTTTATCTTCTATAGCCATAGCTTGAGACTGAGCAAATAGATTCTCCAATTGGTCGGTAAGTACAACACTATCCGCCATTGGAACACCCATTTGAAGTTTAAGAACCATCATAGCAATGCGCTTTTGATCCTGAATTTTTTCACTTTGAAGACTAAGATTAGATAATTGCAAACTCAATCTGTCTAAATCTACCTTCTCCGAAAATCCGTTTTTGTAGAATTGCTCTACATCCGATTTAGTTTTCTGTAAGCTGGCAACATTGGCTTGCATCATCTTCTCATTCGATTCTAAAAGCAGCACCAAGTAATAAGCTTTTGAAATGTTAACCTCTGTTTCAATTTCTGTTCTTGAAACATTCAATTGAGATAAATTAACAAACTCTTTAGACGCCTTTACTCCCAAGAAAAAAGTTCCATCAAATAGTAATTGGTTTGCAGATACAGTTAATCCGCTGGTAAAATTTCTACCAAATGCAACTGAAATTAAATCTGGGCCGCTACCCAATGCTTCCTTTAAAAAGTTAGGAATTACCTGAACTGGAATTTGGGTGTTGTTAATTAAATTAGCGCTTGCATTTACCTGAGGTAAACCCATAGCCACAATTTCATTCACCTTCTTCTGGCTCGCTAATAAATCTAGCTTGCTGTTTTTTAGGGTATAATTGTATTTCTTGGCATAATCAACTGCATCTTTCAGTGCAAATTGATGGATGGTTTGAGATTGCGCTCCATTGCTAAGTGCTAGCAGCAAACATAGCATGAGCCAAAAACCTGATTTGATTTTCATATTAGCTGTTGTATTTAGGTTAATTGTTTGTAAATTGGACTTTCTTCTAAGTATCTTAAACCCTTTTCGGTACATATGGCACGTAAATGATACTTCATCATTTCTGAATGTACTTTTTTAAAATCGGTATTATCAGAATAATAATTGTCGGGGTTAAGCATAAAATCTACCAAATGAATGTAGAACCTGGCAATTAAGTTCTCATCAAAATCTGTATGATAATATCCCTTTTCTCTACCCTCTTTAAGGTTTTTTAGCACCTGGTTAAAAATAAAATCAACTCTAAATTGGTTAAGCGTATCCCAACTTTCTTTAAAGTACTTTTTTAAATCAAATAAAACACTTGGGTTAATTTGCTTTTTTAAATCGCCGAAACTATCTGTAATCGCTAGCATAAAAGCCACCGGATTCTCTTGCTGATGAAGAATACAATCGCAAGCGTTTTTTTCCATGTTTATATGACGAGAAACGGTTTCAAACACCAAACTATTTTTGTCGGAAAAAAATTGATAAATCGTTTTTTTCGACATCCCCAGTTCGTTCGAAATCTCATCCATGGTTACACGCTTGAAACCAAATTTCAAGAACATTTCCTCGGCTTTAGTTAGAATTTTATTTTTTACCTCTTCACTCATCATCTATTTTTTGGCGCTGCAAATGTAATATGTTAATACACATTGGAAACTATAAGCGTATAAAAAGTTTTCTATTAATTTCAAAACATTGGTTTACAGGTAAATATTTTTTGCTGAACCAAGAGTTTTGGTTCAGCCCGAGAAAAAAAACTACTTTTACCGCAATGGTAAACAAGCCCTATTTAATTGGAATTTCTGGTGGAAGTGCGAGTGGAAAAACCTCGTTTTTAAATGCTTTAAAGAAAAAATTCTCGCCTCAAGAAATATGTATTATTTCACAAGACAACTATTATAAATTGGCATATGAGCATGCCAAAGATGAAAATGGACATATTAATTTCGACTTACCCGAATGCGTAGATTTGGATGCTTTTGCCAAAGATTTGAGTAAAATACACAATGGAGAAACCATTTACAGGCATGAATATCGGTTTCAACATGAACAGCAGCAAGGAGATTTATTACGATTTGACCCCGCTCCTATAATTGTATGCGAAGGCTTATTTATCTTTTATTACGAAAGAATATTTGAGCAATTCGATTTGAAAATTTTCGTAAACGCCGCAGAAGAAATTGCACTAGAGCGACGAATAAAAAGAGATGTGGCCGAGAGAAATATTAGTGAAGAATTTGCCATATACCAATGGAAGCATCATGTATTGCCATCTTATCAAAAATATTTGTTACCATTTATGGCTCAAGCAGATTTGATTATCAACAACAATACTCATTTCGAAAATAGCCTAAATGTTATTTCAGACCATTTACAGAAAAAACTTCCTAAATAATTCTATTTCCCTGTTTGGGTTGCCATTACAATCCTAATCTTGAGTTTGGTTCCGGTTGCCAACACATCTACTAAATCTTGGATAGTTAAAGCGGCATCCATCCTTAAAACCACGCTCATGTCTGGTTTTTCTTGCGATAACTGCAAAAGTGCAGATTCTAACTCATCGGTAGAAATAGGTTTATCGTTTAGATAATACGTTTTCTCTTTAGTAATAGTAAGATTTACTTGTTGTTTTACTACACCTTGCGTAGGAGTAGATTTAGGCAACAAAACTTTTATTACACTTGGATTGGCAAGTGTAGAAATAATTAAGAAAAATAAAAGCAAAAAGAACATGATATCGTTTAACGCAGAAGTTGCCACCTCCGCCTCAAAACGTTTTTTTCTTCTGAAGTCCATATTCCTTTTATTAACTTTCTAAAATATCTATAAAATCTATGGCAGTAGCTTGCATTTTATGGTTGAACCTATCTATTCTACTATTTAAAATATGGTAACCAGTATAAGCTAATACCCCAACGATAAGTCCGGCACCAGAAGTAATCATTTTTACATACAAACCACCTGCAATAACATCGATGGAAATATTATTACTCTGAGCGATATCGTAGAAGATTTTAATGATACCCGAAATGGTTCCAATAAATCCAAGCATTGGCGCTACACCGGCCGTTAATCCTAAAAACGAAAGATTCTTTTCAACCTTATCTAATTCTAAACTAGCGGCACTTTCCATGGCGCTTTCAATATCTTTAATGGGCTTACCAATTCTAGTAATTCCCTTTTCTATAACCCTACTAATTGGAGAATTTATTCTCTGACAATAAGCCTGAGCCGCTTTAAGATCTCCTTTTGCAAGATGATCTTTGATATTGTTCATGAAATTATTTA
>JAKRSG010000250.1 GCA_022402405.1 Bacteroidia bacterium
GAATGCACAAAAAAAAGCCGTGTTTTTAGATAGAGATGGCGTAATAAACGTAGAGCGTGGCGATTATATTTCTCGTTTTTCAGATTTTGAAATCTTGCCTCATGTGGCACCCGGCTTGAAACTTTTAAGAGATGCCGGATATATTTTTATCGTCATTACCAATCAGGGTGGAATTGCCAAAGGTTTATACGATGTAGCCGAACTCACAAAAATGCACACCTACATGGAAAATGAACTGCAAAAACATAACATACAATTTCAGGATGTGTATTATTGTCCGCACCACCCCGATTATGGCAACTGTTTGTGCCGGAAACCAAACTCATTATTGGTAGAAAAAGCCCTGAGCAAACATAGGATCAGCCCGGAAAATTCTATCTTTATTGGCGACAAGCCCCGCGATATTGCTTGTGGCGAGGCCGCTGGCGTTAAGGGTATTTTGATTGAACCCAATGAAAATTGGATTCCTAAAATTGAAGCTTATTTGTAGTTTTATTACAATATTATGTACTTTTAAACGTACATTTGTTGAAATTGAAATAATATGAAAGCCATTACAATCTCAACTTTGAGAAAAGACATGAAAGAGTATTTTGATTACGTTTCAAAATCTATGGAAGTTATTATTGTTCCAAGAAACAAAGAAAACGAAGCTGTAGTGATCATGTCTATTCAAGAATATAATTCATTGAAAGAAACAGAATATTTATTGTCTTCTAAAAACAACTTGAAGAGACTTCAAGAGTCTATGGATCAAATAAGTGAAGGAAAAACAATTCCTTTTAATCTATAAGGCTTTTTTCTTGTTATGAACATCGAATTTACGAATCATGGATGGGAAGACTTTAACTATTGGTTAGAAAATGACGGCGAAATGGCCGACAAAATAATAGCGCTCATAAAATCAATACGAAAAGAACCATTTAAAGGAATTGGAAAACCAGAGCCTTTAAAGTTTGGTTTAAAAGGATTTTGGTCGAGAAGAATAAATGGAGAACATAGATTAGTTTATTGTGTAAATGGAAGCAAAGGATTGGATCAAAAATGCATCATAATTCAATGTAGGTTTCATTACGGAGATAAATAATTTTAGACGCACAATTCCAGTTTTTTAGTATAATTGAAGAGAAACATTAATTTAAAATATTGCAATGAGTATGCGCAGATTTTGTCTCGTCATAAACTAAAACTATGAGTAAAAAATTAAATCTTTTAGACAGCACCATGATTGTAATGGGCAGCATGATTGGCTCTGGAATATTTATTGTTTCGGCCTCCATGTTGCGCGATTTAAGTAGCATAGAAAATTTGTTGATGGCGTGGCTTATTACGGGCATGCTAACCATGCTGGGGGCCTTAAGTTATGCAGAACTTGGCGCTGCTATGCCTAAGGCTGGCGGACAGTATATTTACTTAAAAGAAGCTTACGGTAAACTGTATGGTTTTTTATATGGTTGGACACTCTTTACCGTTATCCAAACCGGCACTATTGCCGCTGTGGCCGTGGCTTTTGCTAAGTTTGCAGGGGTGTTGTTTCCGGTGGTTTCGGAGAAAAATTTGATATTAAGTGTAGGCAATTTTAGCATAAGTACGGTTCAGTTATTGGGCATCGTCGTTATTTGGATACTCACTCTTAGCAATTTTAGATCGGTTAAATCAGGCGCTTTGGTTCAGAACGTATTTACCATTAGCAAAATTATTGCCTTGGTTTTTGTAATTGCAGCAGGCGTGTATTATGCCATACAAGCGCCTTCTATGAATTGGCAGTGGAATTGGGGTAACTTATCTTTAGAAGGCTTGGGCATTGGATTGTTTGCAGCTGCTTTGGTAGGTTCTATATTTTCGAGCGATGCCTGGAATAATATTACGTTTACCGCCGGCGAAATTGACGCACCCGAAAAGAACTTGCCTCGTGCTTTAATCTTTGGTACAGGAGGCGTTACAGTTTTGTATTTATTGGCCAATTTGGTATATGTTAAAGCCTTAACATCGGCGCAAATTGAGGGTGCAGAATTTGATAGAGTTGGTACAGTTTTAATGAACACCGTTTTTGGAGAAATAGGCGCTATGTTAATGGCCATTGTTATTATGATTTCTACTTTTGGTTGCATAAACGGATTGGCCCTAAGTGGCGCACGAGTGTTTTATGCCATGGCCAAAGATGGCTATTTTCTTAAAGCTGCCGCGCAGTTAAACAAACAAGAAGCGCCTCAAAAAGCATTGGTTATGCAGGCCGTGTGGACAAGCCTCTTAACCCTTAGTGGTTCGTACGGAGATTTGTTAGATTATGTAGTTTTTGCCGTGCTCATTTTTTATATATTAACAGTATCTGGCGTATTTGTGTTAAGAGCTAAAATGCCAAATTTAACAAGGCCTTACAAGGTTTTTGCATACCCTATTGTGCCTGCATTGTATATTATCATTGCTTTAATAATTTGCATAAGTCTTTTGATTTATAAACCTAATTATAGCTTTGGTGGTTTGGCTATTGTACTGTTAGGAGTTCCTGTATATTTTTTTATGAAAAGGAAAGAAATTAATGAGCAGTAAAGGTGTGTTTTTCGGTTTGATCCTAGGTCTTTTTTCTAGTGCATTATTGGCTCAGAATACCGCCGCTATTTTGGCTGAACCAAAACAAACGAAAGAGGTTTCTTATACTATTTCTGGCACTCCTATTTATGCATGGGTGTATGCACATGATAAAGCCATAAAACAATATAAGGGCGTAACAGGAATTGGATTTCAAATAGATTTAAACAGATATAGGCTCGATAAAAAAGCCATGGAATTTGCAGGCATCAGATACAATTCTGGCTATAGTTTGCAATACCTTAAATTTTCTAATGATGATTTGGGTCAGGTTGTAAACCTAAGTTACTTTATAGAACCGTTTTTAATAGATAAACCATCTTTCTCTTTGCGCATTAGAGCGGCAGGCGGACTTAACTACGGAAGCAACCCTTGGAATGCTGTGAGTAATCCAATTAATTACGCATACAGTTGGCCCTTTAATGGATATTTAGGCTTTGGAGTGCATACACATTTTCGACTAAACGAGCAGCAAGCTATGTTTGCTAATGCCACTTACGGACATTTCTCTAATGGCAATACCCGCAACCCAAATTTCGGACTCAATTACCCATTTGTGGGTATTGGCTTCGAGCAAAAATTAATGCAGAAAACTAGGCCGCTTGGAAAGGTGCTCTTGTATCCCGAAAGATGGCGTTTTGATATTGGAATACTCGCTTCCAATAAATCGCTGCCCGACTATAAGCATATGCGGTTTTGGTCGTACGGCCTAATGGCTAATGTATCTTATAGAACAGGCAATTTACATGCATGGACAATAGGCATAGAAGCCTTTAAAGACGAGAGCATGAAGTTTGCTTTAAAACATCACAATGTATATTATGTAAACACCTACGATTTAAGAATGCTTGGACTTTTAGCAGGTCACGAATTTTTGTTTAACCGCATGATATTTTCTCAACAACTAGGATACTATTTACACAACGAAGTACCCAAAGAATTCATTGGAAATTTCTACCACAGATTTGGCATCAATTACAAACTTAACAAACATCTAATGCTTGGCCTGAACCTAAACTCCAACATGCAAAAAGCCTATATTCTTGATGCGAGACTGGTGTTTAGTTTGTTTGGGCGAAGTCGATAGTCCATGGTCCATAGACCATAGTTTTTGTTATTTTTAAGTAGGAAATTTAACCTTTTTTATTATTGCTGTCCGGGGAAATCTTACTACAAACAAAGAGGTCCTTCGCTCCACTGCGTTACGCTCAGGATGACAATATTTTAGATCTAACAGGCCGGGGGCTTGGAGGCAGCGAAGCTGCCTCCAAGCCCCCGGCCGCTGAAAACAAGCGAGCAGTTCATTCAGAGCGATAGCGAAGAATCTCATTCTTTTTCCCGGACAGCATTGCTTTTTTATAGGTAATTTTCTTAAAGAAAAACGCTAGTTTATTACGACTAATTTCCGGGAAAATCTTGATGGCTATGGTCTATGGTCCATGGACTATCGACACATTCCCTACAACTCCGCTTTCATACCTGCTTCTATGCGTATAGGTAATTTGTTTTCTTTTGGAGGAATGGGGCACGTGTATTTGGCATTGTATAAACAATAAGGATTGTATGCTCGGTTAAAATCGATGATTTGTTCTGTTCCGGCAGATTTATCTAAATCTATGTACCTACCACCGCCGTATGTTTCTACCCCACTTGTGGCATCTGTAAAGGGCAGTAATAAATAATTTTCTGCACCAGGCTTTTTAACAACTTGCTCCAATACTAACAATTCGTATGAATCACCTAATAATTCAAATTTAGCAACCGCATATTTTTTATAAGGCTTGGTAGCATCATGTGAGTGAGGTAGCTCAAAAACACTATCTGTATTTATAAGGGTTAAGCTTGCCTTAACTTTGTATTTTTCGCTAATAGGAAAAAACTTGATGCCTTTAAATGTATAGAATAAATGGCTATCCAAAGGCGATTCTTTAGGGTTAAAGAAGTGCTCATTAATAGCCATTCGTTCGCTAGCAAGTTCTTGCCTGTATGCAGGATCTTGCACATCATCTGTGCAGCCAGCAAAAGCCAACAGCCAACAGCTAAAAGCTAACAGCTTTTTATTGAACTTTAGTTCCTTTAACATGCAAAACATTTTTCTGACTCGTACTTAAATGAACAAAAGCAAGTACTTCTAAATTGGCAGAGTTCCAAGCTTCATTTCTTGGAATACGATATTTTCTGTAAATAACTCTACCTGGCACCAGAGTTTGGTTTAGATAGTCGCCAAAAAAGCTGGTGACCATGGCTCTAAACACATGGTTGTGCTCGTAGTTATCTTCATAAATACTGTTGCCATTATCGTCTTTACTCTCTTGCACATCTATAATTTTGTTTTCGGCAACTGCAATACTTACATAGTGCGAATCGCTTACATTTTGAGTATAGGTTAAGGTAAGTTCAATTTCTATAGAATCTGGGATATTCTTCGCTTTAACATCAATATTAACGGGCGTGGTTCCACTAAGTTCTTGTCCGGCATAAGACGCCCATTTTTGGTAATCTATATTTCTATGACTCTCGCCGCTAAATAACCTACGATTGATATTCCCGATAGGTAGTGAGCCGGTTTGACCAAAACCAACCATCTCAAAAATACGAGCACCTGCATCTGTTCTAAAATCGTATTTGCTGGTTCGTTTATCACCTTTGCTGGCATCGAACGGACGAGTAAGTGGTGTCATAATGCCTAATGGGTGCAAAGTTAAAATAAACACCCTACCTGGATTATTCTCAGAAATTTGTTTGGCCTCTGCTTGTGCTTTAGGGCAGTTAGGGCACTGCACTCCGGTAAATTCTTCGATATATATAGCTCTGTTTTCGGCAGCAGGAACAGGAGAGACGATATACGTTGTATCGCCTACTGTTCTATCTTTGGCAAAATTAATGTAAGGTGGCACTTCTTCGCAGGCACTGAAGCCTAGCACTAATCCAACTAAAATGAAAATAATTGATTTATTCATACCCTTAAAAATTTGTCATTAACGTTAATCTAACTCCACTAAAGGCAGGTTCAACCCTACACACACCACCTGTACAATTTACACCTTCTACCTGTTTAATATACCCACCAGTAAATCTTGTGCTTTTAAATGTATAAGCTCCAAAAACATTCCAATAGTGGATAATTTCAAATTTGTTTTCACCACTTGGTTTATTTCTAGCACCCGGTTTAACGTTTAGCATATCGCCCACACTAAACGAATAATGTGGTGCCACATTAAATTCTAACGATCCATTAATAAAGCTTCCTAAATCTTGTTTCGTTTCTAAATATTGAGCTTCAAATCTTATAGATTTATTGTTGGTTAGTTTATAGGTGGCTTCTCCAAAAATTGTATTGGCTATTACATAAGGAACACCTGGTTTAGCTTCAAATAAACGTTGGTTATAATTGATTAATTGATAACCCAAAAGCATTTTAAATTTCTTGGTAAATTTATGTTGTACCTCAAAATAATACTCTCTAAAAAATCTGTTAGAATCGGCTTCAAAGTTAACTGGGTTAACCGTATTTCCTTGGAAACTTCCTAATGGAGTAGTTATAGCCGTGTTAAAATTAAACTGAGTTTGATATTTCTTTAAAGCCTTTGGCTTGTAAGTTAAATCTAATTGAAAACCATTTTCGCCCCATTCTTGGGTAAAGGCATTGTAACGTGCTAGTAATCGGTATACATTCTGACGAGTAACAGATGGCAAGTAGGCTATCATCCCTAAGTTTTGATTTTCCAGTGGAGAGCTTCTAAACGAAAATCTATCAATATATCTATATTGTGCATTTACACCAAAGCCTTTTTGAGAATAACTTAGCGATGTTAAATAGGCTTTACCTTTGTGTAATTCCATCAAATCATTGTTTGGATTTACAATGGCTTCTGGCGTTTTTTCTGCTAATTCTATATACCACGAAATATCCTTATACCTTAATGTATTATACACATTGTATACAAACACATTATATCTCGGGTTGAACCTACGCTCTTCATCGTAATTGTTAATCGCATCTGCCATGATGTTCATCGTATTTTGATCGATAGTTCTATTAACGAATGAAACACCGGCTTCCATATTTAAGTTTTCGGTAATATGAAAATGATGCTCTAGGTTGGCACCTTTAAGGACAACCGGACGTAAATCGAATCTGAATTTTTGTAAGCCCGTAAAAGCTTTTAGAGTGGTATTTTCTGTTGGGGTGTATTTAACATGCGCCCCTTGAACAGCAAAATCTAAACCTAGATTTCTATCTTCAAACGCTCTAAACACCATACCACTGGCAAATTGGTCGTAAAAATAACCGGCAGTTATGCTTAAATTATCTATATCTTTTTTTACGCTATAAATACCCAATCCGCTACGTGTATAGGCTTCTTGCGGATTTAGCAAAGGCGAATTATTAAATAGATCGAAGCGAGCAGTAAAAGTATACCCATTAATTTTATAGTTGAGCAAAAGCCATGCATCTGCCGATGATAATTCTTTTTGATATTGAGTGGTAGTAGCACCAATAGCAGAATCTCTCACATAAAATTGATTGGTTGTTTGAAAATTCCCTGAAAATTCGCCCTTCTCTATTTTCTTTTCGCCTTCTTGAGCTTGCAAGAGTTCGCTGCAAGCTACTAAGCATAAAACTCCGAGTATAAGTTTTTTAAACATAAAAATTGGTTGTACTATTTGCCTTTAAATTCTATTTCTTCTGCATCGCCCCATAATTGTTCGATACCGTAAAAGTCTCTCTTCTCATCCTGAAATACGTGAGCAACTACGTTAAAAAAGTCGAGCAAAACCCATTCTAAATTCTCAAATCCTTCGCGGTGTAGCGGATTTTCATTTAGTTGTTTCTTTACTTCCTCTTCGGCACTTTTAGCAATGGCCTCTACTTTTTTATCGTTATCAGCACTGCTTATTACAAAATAATCTGCAGAGGCACTCTGAATTTTACGCATATCTAAAATGCGAATGTTCTCTGCTTTTTTCTCATACATACCCTGTGCAACCGTGATAGCCAGTAATAAACCTGGCTCCATTTTTTCTATTGAAACAGTCTTCTTTACGCTAACTTTTTTGGCTGCCACCTTTTTAGGCGCTGCTACTTTCTTGGCTGCACTGGCTTTTTTGGCAGCTGTTTTTTTGGGAGCAGCTACTTTCTTTGCTGCTGCTTTTTTTGCGATTTTTTTCGCTGGTGTTTTTGTCATCTAAATTCTACCTGTAAATTTGACGCAAAATAAACAAAATTCTTTGGTGCAGCAACCTTTAAATATTGGTGAGTATTCTGTGTATATAGAACAAACCACTTCTACCAACGATGAGCTTAAGTTGCTCATAAACAGTAGTAATTTGCCCGAAGGCGCTTTGGTTCATACGCAGTTTCAGAGCAAGGGCCGCGGACAATTACAAAATACTTGGGAGTCGGAGTTTGGTTCAAACCTACTTTTAAGCCTGTATTTAAAGCCGCAATTTTTGTTGGTAGAAGAGCAAATTTGGCTCAACTTAATGATTAGCTTGGCACTCAGAGATACCGTACAAGAATTTTGTTCCCAATCAGTAAGTATAAAATGGCCTAATGATATTTTTATTGAAGATAAAAAAGTGGCCGGCATTTTAATAGAAAATGTTTTGCAGGGCAAACGCATTCGTATGTCGGTTATTGGTATCGGCCTGAACCTAAATCAAGAATCATTCTCGGCACCAAATGCCGCCTCTATTAAAAACTTTTCGGGCAATATGGTTGATCCAACCGCTGCTCGTAAAACATTGTGCGAAAAGCTAAATCACTATTATGCCTTGCTATTGGGCAATAAGAGAGAGCTTTTGTGGGATTTATATCATACCCACTTGTTTGCCAAAGGAAAGTCTGCTTTGTTTGAAAAAGACGGGATTTTTTTGGAAGGAGAAATATTGGGTATCGACAAAAAAGGTCGTTTACACATTATGCATGGCGACGAGATAAAGAGTTATGCCAATAAAGAAATTAAATTAATCCTGTAGAAACACACGGCCGTGTGTCTCTACAGGATTATGATAGTAAAATCATCCACAATTATAATATTTGCAATAAAAATTGGTTCAGCCAAAAATCCATGAGCAATAAAAAATCTATCATCGTTGATGCTGGTAATACCAGAATAAAAATGGCATTGTTTGATTACGATGCTATTTTGGATCAGCAAATAACTACCGCTGAAAATTTTTGGGCTCACTTGGCTCTATGGTTTGGTTCGAACCAAATTACGCAGGTGTTAATAAGCGATGTAAGTGGAAGATTAGAGTCAATACAACCTGAGCAGTTGGATTGTGAAATTATCTGGCTATCGACGGAAACGAAGCTGCCATTTAAAAATTTATACGAAAGTAAATCTACTTTAGGCGCCGACAGAAAAGCCTTGGTTGCGGGAGCCATGCAATTGTACCCAAAGAAAAATTGTTTGATAATTGATGCAGGTACTTGTGTAACATTCGACCTATTAACTTCGTCTGAGGAATACCTGGGTGGAAGTATTAGTCCGGGTTTACACATGAGATTACAAGCTATGCATACGTTTACTGGAAAGCTGCCAAAGCCTGCATTTACTGAGGTTCCGGCACTATTGGGCAAAACCACTGATGCCTGTTTATTGAGCGGAGCTTATTACGGATTAATTGCAGAAATAGAGTACTTAACAGCCCACTACCAGCAGCAATTTTCGGATTTACACATATTACTTAGCGGCGGCGATGCACAAGTGTTGGCAAAGCGCATAAAAACAAGCATATTTGTGCACGAAAATTTGTTGTTATTTGGATTACATAAAATATTATTACACCATGCAAAATAGCGCCCGAAGGCTTGCTTTTCTTCTTATTACCGGTATTTGGGCTTGCTGCTCGGGGGTAACTGCTCAGAATATTACCAAATCTCCTTACTCTATTGTAGGTATTGGCGATGAAATTTATTCTGGTAATGCCAGTACGTATTCTATGGGTCAGACCAACCAAGCCATACGAAACCCATTTGCAGTTAATATCTTTAATCCTGCTTCCTACTCATCTGCTAAAACTACCAATATTGAAGCAGGTGCCACCTACAGCCTCGGAAGTTATACGAGCAGAACCAGCACGGCAGATGTAAATAATGCTTGGATTGCTTATTTAAATTTTGCTTTCCCTCTTTCGGCTAAGAGAGGTATGGGTGTTGCGTTTGGATTAACACCTTTTTCTGGTGTAGGGTACAATGTACAATCAGAAATTACCATTCCGAGTGATTCTGCTCCAATACCTGCTTTATACAATTTTGTTGGTAGGGGAGGATTAAGTAGGTTTTATTTAGGTTATGGTATGCGCCTGCATAGAATGGCTAGTATTGGAGTAAATGCTAATTATTTGTTTGGCGAAAACACCAACATCACCCAATTACTTATTCCACCCGGGTAA
>JAKRSG010000026.1 GCA_022402405.1 Bacteroidia bacterium
GGTTAGATGGCAATGGTAATGCCTTAAGCCTTCATGAGAGACGGTTATGTAAAGATAAAGTTATTGATGCGTTTAATAACATGAGTAAGGATATTCCAAATAAAGATGGCAAATATTATACTTATTTTGTAGGCTTAGGATTAGCTGCCGTGCATCCTGTATTAGGTGGATTAGTTGCGTCTACGGCTCTTGTGCAACAAGTTTATGAAGAAACTAACAAGGTTGGCAATCTACTCTATCCAAAAATTTGAATTCTTAATTTATTCATAAAAATTACTTAAAATCTTACATTTGCTTTTATTCGAAAAACCTATTCTTTATATTTGATTTACAGTTTAATACAAAATCACCTGAAAAACAGTCTATTTCTCATATTAATCAGTCTAATAAGTTTGGCCTGTAAACGCGAGAACCCATGCGGTGAGCCTTATGAGTCTAAATCATACAACTACTATTTAGCAGATTCTAACAAAGCTAATTTCCCTTATACCAAAATAGATACTTTGGTTTTTGTAAACCAAGATTGGGATACTGCTGTATTGGTAAATTCAGATGGAGTTATTGAATCTACAGAAAGAAATGCAGTAAATGTCGACATTGATCCCGCCTGCCCTAAATGGAATTATTACTATTACGAAAAAATGTATACAAAATTTACAGGTAAAAATAAAAATTTTAATAGGATTGATGTGTTTATGGATCCATCTAAATATAATTTTGGAGATGAATTAACATTTATTATTAATGGAAAAATGGAATATCGTCATGCGGTTGAATATTTTAATTCTCCATCGCAGGAAAAGTATCAAATAAAATTTAAAGATAAAGAAGTTTTAGCTGTTAGAGTTTCAAATTCAAATCTGTCTACTGGCCCACAATATCCTGAAAGTAAGATATTGTATTTAAAAGGAGAAAGTCTGTTAGCGTGGTTTGTAAACGATTCAAATATTTACATTAAACAATAAACACCTATGAAAAAGCTTTACACAATTTTCTTGATTTTAGTTTTGAGAAGCTCATTAGCCTTTTCTCAAAATAGTTGCAATTATAAATTTTCAGTACCTGATGAATTAACTCGTGGAAGATATCAAGAGCCTGATATGCGTGAGGGGCATCCTTACACTTTATTTAATAAAAACACTCCAGGTTGGTCTTTGGAAGGGGCTTTGGAGGAGGTTAGAAGCAAGATAATTAATGGTTTAAATGTTGACAATGTTGTAATTGGCGAATACGCTCAACTTTATAAAGACCTGTACATTTATGTAACAACAGTGTCTGAACCAGGTAAATGTCCTTTCGAAAACAAATGCGCTCACCCAGCATGGGTTAAAAATAATGTTATCGTATATTTAATTGGTTTGAAATACACAGCAATTTCAGACAATTCAGGCACATTCTCTATTATACCCGACTCTATAAGAGTGCAATATGCAGAACGAGCTAAAATTGGATTAATAAATCTAAATCCAGATATTATTCCTTGTTGGGGAGGTGGAGATTGCGGTATGGTTTCAAGAAAAGCATTTGACTTGATTCAGTATTTAGAGTCGTATGATCTCCTCAAAGGAAGTGGCTATATTGGTGATGATAGAAACGTTGGCGATTGCAGTCCAAGAAATAAATTAAGAAAATTTACACGTAATATGTATATTCAATCAGAAGATGTAATTAACTCATTTACAGGTTTGAAGAAGAATCACGGGATTATTTGTGCGAGCAGTTTGGGCTTGGCCTCTATCGTACTTCAATCTGCAGGAACAGAGCTTAATTACGGAAAATATTTATTGGGCTGGATTGTTGGCGAAGGCACAAGTTGGCCAAGACCAAATTACAACCCCCAAAATTGGGATAAAAGAGCCAGAGGTACTCAAGGAGGTTACAGTTTGTTTGGTGGATAAGATGGGTTAAATGATTTATTCTTTAAAGGAAAGCATACTCTGGGATACTTTAATGTGCCACAAACAAACGCTGATGGTACAGCTGGTTATGCAGAGGGGCCTGGGTATTTTAACTATGCTTTAAATGGTTTTTTACCCTATGTAAGAGCCAGAGATAATTGGATTTCTAAAACCAATTCATATCTAGGGCCAAATGAAACCAAATATACCAATATGTTTAGGTGGTATTTGCAAATTCTAAATCCAGATGGCACTTTGCCTATTTATGATAATACGGCTTATGGTAATGGAAACCTACTTGGGGTTCTAGGTGAATCCGAATTTCCTGGAAACTCAGAACACCTTCCAAAAACAGAAGCAGATGAATACCATAACAAACCCTATGATATGCGTGGCGATTATTTATTGGCAATGGGAGGTGGAAGAGTAGATCAAATGGAAGTATATAATAATGCTTCTTCAGGGAATTTAGTTATTAGAAATAAACATAAAGAGGATAATCATTCCATACATTTACTTTATGAACATGATTTTGCCATTGATATAGCTGCAAATCCCGTAGATGAATCTCATGAAGACTCAGATTTAGGAAGTATAACCAGTTTAAAAATTAATAGTGATGAACTTTTGATTGACCCAGGTTACCTCGGCTGGGGAAATGAAAGATTTACTAATAAACTATCAGACCATAGCTCTGCTGCTTTCACACATGTTCATTTCTTGCAATCTCCTCCTTTTCCTACTGCAAATAAATTATATGAAAATGAATATTTAAAAGACTACAGCATTGAAATGCCTGCATATTTGCCAGTATATGGTGAATATAAACCATATAAATATACTAGAAATGTAACTTCAATAAATTCAACTGATAATTTATACTATGTGGTAAATGACAAATTAAATACTGATTCTTTAGGTAATATGACAATACGTTTTAATGGAACTGGCAATTAATTATTAATACATCGGTTTTAAATGGTTCTAATAACCCACCCATTATATCAGCAATTACAGACTCATCATTTAGCTCAGAAAATGTAACAGCTCATTCTAATACCACAGCCGATAATCACCTAACAATATCAAAAGAGGGTAATACAAATGTAAAAAACACAGGTTATGGCTTTCATACCAAAATGGTATTATCTCACATTCAGCGAAGGCCCCTTTTTCAATCCATTTTGTTTCCTGTAAAATGCGGTGAAAATTTTCCCACATTTGATAAAATTGAAACACCAAATTATGTAGCCACAAAAATTACTTTTCAGGTTGATAGAGATACCACCATTGAAAGCCGATTAAAAAATGGAATTGGTGGGTCTGTAACAGACTCAGTCTCCCACTTTCACCTAAACCGTTGGGAGGGAAACATTTCAGATAGTGCGGTTAATCCTTTTAATTTACCTAATCAATTCAATCAAAAATTGTATTTTGATGCAGGTAAAATATTTTTAAGTCACCATACTTTAGAATATATGGGTCAAGGCTATAAATACTGCCCGCCTAGTTATTCTCATTTTAGAAATGCAGATGTTTCTAATGCAACTTACCTCATTTTTAACGACACTTTGTTTTTATCTGATATTCCAGTTGATTTTTCTTGGACTATCTCAACCAGGCAAACTTATGCTTGTTCTATAAAACCACTTACAACGCCAAGTTCAACAGATTCTATTTGTATAAAATTGCCCGATGTATCAAGGGGCATAGATATGATGGCCATTACCAGTACCGAAG
>JAKRSG010000251.1 GCA_022402405.1 Bacteroidia bacterium
TTAATTTAAAATGGAAGGAAATAGGAGAGAAGTTGCCAAAGCCAAAGGCTATACTTTGCATTTCTGCCCATTGGGAAACGCGTGGCACCATGGTAACAGCTATGCCCAAACCCAGAACTATACACGATTTTGGCGGATTCCCTCAGAAGTTATTCGATACACAATACCCAGCACCGGGCTCGCCATTTTTTGCGCAGCAAGTGGTAGATGCCATGAAGAATGTGCATGTAACTAAAGATTATGAATGGGGTTTAGACCATGGTTGTTGGAGCGTGTTGAACCCAATGTTTCCGAAAGCAGATATACCTACTTTTCAACTCAGTTTAGATTATTTGGCTACTCCCGATCAGCATTTTAAAATAGCAATGCAACTAAAATCATTGCGTAGAAAAGGCGTGTTGATTTTAGGCAGCGGAAACATAGTTCACAATTTAGGAAGAATGGATTCTACCAATAAGCCGCATGATTGGGCTTTGAGTTTTGATGCCTTGGTAAAAGAAAAAATAGAATCGGGCAATTTCGCAAGCTTGGTTGGATACAGAGGTTTGGGCAGCAGCGCCACGCTTTCTATTCCCACTGCAGAGCATTATTTGCCTCTGCTTTATGTATTGGCAGTTAAAGAAAAGTCGGATAACCTCATGTTCTTCAACGAAACCATAGATTTGGGTTCTATTTCAATGCGTAGTATTTATTTTGGTTCTTAGCATTGTTTTTAACAATCGTTAATAAGTTTGAACCGATAAAAAATCTCAGGCATTTATTTTTGTCACGTGTACGCCATAGTAGATATTGAAACAACGGGTGGTCATGCCACGCAAAACCGAATTACGGAGATATCTATTTTTGTGCATAATGGCGAGGGAATTATCCAGCATTTCGAGACCTTTGTTCACCCCGAAATGCTTATACCTCCCTACATACAAGCTTTTACAGGCATTACCAACGAAATGGTAGCCGCGGCTCCCAAGTTTAGTGATATTGCTCCTCGAGTATATGAGTTGTTAAAAGACCAAATTTTCATTGCGCACAACGTTAACTTTGATCATAGTTTTATTAAAAGTCAGCTACAAGAATCTGGCTACGATTTGCAGGTAAAAAAGCTCTGCACGGTTAGGCTAAGTAGAAAAATTGTTCCCGGACATCGTAGTTATAGTCTAGGCAATATCTGTGCTTCCTTGGGAATAAAGCTACAGAACAGGCACAGAGCGGGCGGCGATGCCATGGCTACTGTTAAGTTGTTCGAATATTTATTAGCACACGATGCCGAAAATCATATCGTCGATTCGCTTAAACGTGGCTCTAAAGAGCAAGTGCTGCCGCCAAATGTAAGCAAGGCAGATTTTGAAAAATTGCCAAAAGCTCCGGGTGTATACTATTTTGTAGACGATAAGGGTTTAGCCGTATATGTTGGCAAAGCCAAGAATATTCGTTCTCGTGTGGGCTCGCATTTTAGCGGCGATTTAAAAGGTAAGCAAAAGCAAAACTTCATGCGTTCTGTATATGGGTTTAGCTTTACGGCTACCGGAAATGAACTGCTCGCAGTATTGTTAGAAAGTCATGAAATTAAACGACTTTGGCCAGATGAAAATCGCGCTCAAAAGCGCGTGCCACAGGTGTTTGGCTTGTACGATTATTTGGATCAAAACAGCAAAATAAGATTTGGTATAGATAAGGTAAGGAAAGATTCTAAACCGCTCTTAACTTTTAGCACGCACGCCGCTGCGCTGCAATATTTAAACACTTTAATAGATAATTACGGACTTTGTCCGAAGTTGTGTAATAGTCAGACTAACAAAGAAGACTGCCTGCACGTGCAACATAAAATTTGCGATGGATATTGTTTAGTGGCAGATAATGCCGCTGCTTACAACGCTCGTGCACAGGCATTTTTTGATGAGTTGCAGGCCGACAAAAAAGTACATTTTATCGTAGGTAAAGGACGCAATTACAAAGAGCAAGCCGTTATCATATACGAGCCCGAGCAGTTTGTTGCCTACACGTTTGTATCTAACCGCGAGCAGTTAGACTTTGATATGGTAAGAGAGCAGGCTATTTCGCTCAAGATAAATCCGCTTATGGAAGCTGTGTTATCGCAGGTTATAAGCGGCGAAAAGAGCAAAGGTTACAGGGTGTATACTCAAATGAAAATGGCCGTTTTATAGGTCTGAATCAATAGCATTTCCGCGCAGAAAGCTCTCGATATCCATTCTTTTCTTCGACTCCATTTGCACATCTAACAAGTGAATAAATCCGTCTTCACAAGCAATTTTTAAATACGTTTTTTGATCGCATTTTATTTTACCAGGCACCGCTGCATCGGTGTTTGGTTCGAACCGAGCCTTAAAAACTTTTACTTGTTTGCCAGCTAGAGTGGTGAATGCGGCCGGGTACGGACTCATGCCTCTTATGAGGTTTAAGATGGTTTGTCCGGGTTTGTTCCAATCTATTTGACAATGTGTTTTAAATATTTTGGGAGCTAATTTAGAGCTGCCTTCGCCTTGCGGCGTGCCTTTCGTCTTGCCTTCTTTTATGAGTTGTAAAGATTGCAACATTACATCAGCACCCAAATTCATGAGCGTATCGTGTAGCTCGCCGGCGGTGGTGTCTGAACCAATTTCGCAGGCAGCACTTAGAAGAATATCGCCAGTATCTATTTCATGTTTTAAGAAAAAAGTACTTACTCCGCTTACCGTTTCGCCATTGATGATAGCCCAGTTTATTGGCGCTGCACCGCGGTAATCTGGTAACAAAGAAGCATGCAAATTAATGGTACCCAAAGGAGGCATATTCCAAACTATTTCGGGCAGCATTCTAAAGGCAATTACCACTTGGAGGTCGGCCTTAAAACTTCGCAGTTCCTCAATAAAAGCTGGGTCGCGTAATTTCTCTGGCTGTAATACCGGAATATTCTGCGATACCGCATATTGCTTTACCGGCGACTGCTGCAATTTCATGCCCCTACCCGCAGGTTTATCTGGCATGGTTACAACAGCTACAACCTCATGTTTAGCCTCTACCATGGCTCTAAGCGATGCCACTGCAAAATCTGGTGTTCCTAAGAATATTATACGCATTTGGTTGAAATTACGAATTGCGAATTACGAATTACGAATGAAGGCCAATTATGAATTGAAGAAATTATGAATGAAAGAATTTCATAATTGACTTTCATTCACAATTAGTTCTCATTCATAATTAGTTTTCATTCATAATTGAATTTCCTTCATCAAATTTTGTGCTTTGGCTACTTTTTGAACGGTCCATAACACGTAGCGGATATCTACGGCCACGCTTCGGCTGTAGGCTTCGTTCCAGGCGTAATCGTTGATGGTGGCAGTGTAGGCTCTGTCGAAGTTAACGCCTACTAGGTCGCCGTTTTCATCTAAAACCGGACTACCACTATTACCACCCGTAGTATCTAAATTGTACAAGAAGTTTACTGGCAAATCTTGAAGATCTGGATGTATGTAGTTGCCCAAATCTTTGGCAGCGTACAAGTCTTTTATGATTTGTAACAACTCAAAGTCTTTACCATCTTCCTTTTCAATAACGCCTGCTAGGGTGGTAAAAGGTTTGTTGTATTCGCCATCATTAGGGTAATAACCTCTTACATAGCCGTAGGTAAAACGCAAAGTTGCGTTAGCATCCGGAATAAATTGCTTTTGCTTAAAGGCATTTTTGGCATCGGCATAACGACCCAATAACGCGTTCATTTTACCCTCACGCACACGGTCGAGCGCATCAAATACATTCATCTCTGCATTAATCTCACCTGCCAATACACACAAGCCGTCTTTTATCTTGCTGAACCCATCGCCGCTATCAGCAAGGATTTTGAGCATAAAGTCTCTGTCTGACAACTTAGTTTTAGCAAACAATTGAGAGATGTATTTCTTTCTAGCTTCTTCGCTTGGGAAATTTTTATAGAAGGCTTCAACTGCTGCTACTTTATTTTGCTCGTTATAGGTACGAGCATCTGCAAACATTTTTAAGATGGCATCTATTTCAAATGCAGGGTCCATTTGAGCATGCACGCGAGTGAAGATGCCTTTTAATTTAGGAACCTGAGTACTTAAGAAATTTTGTTTATCGGACTTGTTTTTTAAAGGTAAATAATTGGCTTTAAAATTATCTATGGCAGCAGCCATTTGCAAAGTTGGAGAAACGTTGTAGATATAATCAAAGAACAAGTTTCTATTGGCATGCGTAATAATCTCTTTGTATAGATTGTTAATAGTTGGAACCACATCGCCAAATTGTGCTTTAAGTTTTGGGTCAGCCTCAATAAACTTTTGCATATCTTGTTCTTCAGCAAATTTCTTTTGGGTCAGGCCAACCCTTCTAAAACCTTGTAATTTGCCTTTATAGTTTTTAGTAACATTGGCTAAAGATTTAATTTTACCAGCATATTTTATTTGAATGCTTTCGTTGTTTTTGCCTAGTTCTTCCATTTTATTTATTTGCCAGTCGTACAAATTGCTTACATATTTAAGCATGTAATCTTCGTGGTATTGGTAAAAAGAAGCTGGCTGATTTCTGAAGGTTCTTCCTGGGTAACCCAATATAAATACGAAATCATTTTCTTTGATACCTTTAGGGTTAATTTTCAAGAATTTTTTAGGTTTAAATGGAACATTGTTTGCGCTGTATTCTGCTGCAGAGCCATCTGGGGCAACGTAGGCTCTTAAGAAGGCAAAATCGCCACTATGACGAGGCCAAACCCAATTGTCTTTTTCGCCGCCATACTCGCCAATGCTGCGTGCAGGAACGTAAACAATACGAACATCTTTTAGCAATTGATATCTAAAAAGTACATAGGTTTTGCCGGTAAACATTTCAGAAATTTCGCATTGTAAACCCGGGTTTAACTTATTTTCTTGTTCGGTAATTTTCTTGGTATTGGCAGCAATTATTTTAAGACGCTCAACAGGGTCGTTGGTACTTTGTGTACCCATTAAAACATCACTAGATACATCGCTATAGCTGGCAGTTATTTTACAAACTAAGCCCTTGGCTTGCGCCTCTTGTTCGCGGGTATTGGCTAAAAAACCATCGCGCATGTAATTGTTTTGAACCGTGCTCATGGCAGCTACAAATCCAAAAGCGCAATGATGATTGGTTACAATAAGTCCATCGTTAGATATAAAAGAACCGGTACAACCACCCACACGTACAATAGCATCGATGGTACTAATGCCGTTTGGATTGTATAAATCTATGGGCGACATTTTAAGACCAGCTTTTTTAAGGTCTATATTTTTCATTTCAGACAGTGGAAACATTCCCTCATCTGCCTTGTGGCTTTGAAAGAAAAAGCCTACACCCAGCAATAATGCAGTAAAAAGTAATTTTTTCATACGCGGCGAAGGTAGGGAAAAAAGTCGATAGTCAATAGTTCATGTACCATTGTTTTTCTTTCTTCGAAATTCAATGTTCAGCATTCGGTGTAGGATGTTTTTTTGATTATTGACTGTGTTTTGTTTAATCATTTATGCGTTTAAATGTTTAGGTGTTTTTCTTCGGGATCAATTGCATTTGATTTTATAGTTACTAAGTGATTATATTGTAGGGCATAAAAACGGATAACAATGATAAACATTAAAGGGAAAAATGCCCTAATTACCGGGTCGAGCAGGGGAGTGGGGCAGCAGATTGCTATGGGATTGGCTGCTTTGGGGTGTAATATAATTTTGCATGGCCGAACCAAGGAAAGCACTGATAAAACATTTGGGCTGTTGAAAAAGTATGAGGTAAATACCTATGTAGTATTCGGCGAATTGTCGGATGAAGCAGAGGTAAACACCTTAATTGAGCAGGTTAAAGAGCTAAAAATTAGGGTAGATATTTTATATAATAATGCCGCTATCATGACACCCTACCAAACTGATATTTGGAATCATACTTGGACTGATTGGACGGATAGTTTTAAAGTGAATGTAATGGCTATGTATAGTTTATGTAGGGCATTTATTCCGGCTATGATAGAGAATGGATTTGGTCGTGTTATAAATGTGAGCTCGGGCATTATGCATACTCCTGAATTAATGCCTTACGGCGCCTCAAAATGGGCGGTAAATAAACTAACAGATGATATAGCAGCAACATTAGAAGGCACAGGTGTAAGAATAAATACCCTCGACCCAGGTTGGTTGCGCACCGATTTGGGTGGAGAGTTTGCAGACCATCCCGTAGAAGCCACCCTGCCAGGTTCATTAGCTCCAGCCTTAATTGAAAACGATGGTCCGAATGGAACCTTGTTTTCTGCTATTCATCATAGTCTTGACCCCAAAATATTTTAAGAAGACTTTTATAAAATTCCAATGTAATTGTTTTAGAATTTCGTATTTAAGATTTCGCCTTTTTAATCTAAATAATAAAGCCTCTCGAGTTGTAATAGAACCATAAAGTATATTTTCCAAATATCACTATTTTTGAAATTTAAATATATATTGCTTATTTTGGCTGAATCAAATTTTAAAATAAAGTTTATGAAATATTTTCCGAATAGAAATTTAAAATTGATAATTACAGGCAGTAAATAAGTTTACAATAAGTCTAAATTTATTTTACTTTAATTGTTTAGGGTTAAATAATCAATAGGAAATCATTAAATCAACATAAATTAATGATAACATTAAGTGGAATTATTTATATCTAAATTTTCTATCAATTTTGGAGTTTAGTTTTTTTAATATACAATTAAGTGAATGAACATTATTATACTGGTTTAAGAAAGTTTGCAGAAAAAGCTAAAGAAAATAAGAGTTTTGATATTGAGGATCTAATGGACTTTTCAGTTCATTACTCTTTTGTTGATAGAACCCAGATGGCTGCTTTTTCTTTAGTAAATTTAATAATGAAAGTATCAGATAATAGGTATGATTCAATAATCAATTATAGGTCACACGAAGGTTTTGGGCAAATAATAAAATCTAGGGATTTATGGAAGTATGCAATTTGCAATGAAATATTAGGGATTTTTGAAAGGTTTAAATTTCAAGCAGAAAAATTTAATGTTAAAAAATATGATAAGGCGATATTGTCAGAAGTTCAAAAAATGCTTTTCGGTGTTGAATTAACATTAAACACAGGTGAAAAATTTAAAGATGATTTACGGTTCACTATAATTTTAAGTGGGTTAAGTTTTGATGTTAATGATGATGAAAATAATTATCTCATCTCAGAAATCAATGATTTTGATCTTATTAACATACCTGATTTATTTCTAATACTTGCTTTAAGTAAGGAGAAAAAAGTTTTATATGTTGTTATGTTCATTTGGTGGCTTTTCTATGCCATTAATCTAGGTTTTCTAATTGATAATAATTTTATAATTTTATGGGTAATAATAATTCCTTTAACTAATTCTATTTCGCCTTTTAAAATGAATTCCAAAAAGAAACTTATAATGCTTCTGTTTATTTCCATGTTTTCATATTGGTTTGATTTTTTCGATTTTTTTGAATTCACTTACTTGTTTTTATTTTCTTCGATATTGTATAGCTTAATGTTTAATTATATAAGCTGGATTTGCAATAGAAGACTCAAGATTCTATCCAAAATCAAGCTTAATAGTAATTTTATTCAAGCTCGATTTAAATGGTAAGACTATTTCATTAATGAAGGTTTTATACATATCTAACGTGCAAAATGTTAATAAGGATGAAGCTTTGTGTTGGTTTAGGGAATATTGCGAAGAAGTGGATTTGTTTCTGCACACAAATCTGAATTCTGCAAAGCAATTTTTAATCAGACAAATAATTGAAAATCAAAAACATATTGATTTTATAATAATGAATTGGAGTTTTAATTTTCAAAACGCAAAATCACTTTTGAGTTGGTTAAGAGAATCTAATGAAACTTATTCTTCATATAACTTTATGTTTCGCTCAATTCCAGTTTTATTGATTGAAGACACTTCATATCAATCATCTTTTATTTCAGATGGTTTTGATGGAGTTGTAGGAGATTTTCCCTCAAATCAGCTTCGGTTAAAATTAACAGTTAAGAATGCAATTAAGACCTGGCGATATTCTCTTGCAGATGATTTAGATTTAATTGGACTTGATCCAAAAACACAAAAAATATATCCTAACCAACGAATAAATTTCATTGCCTATTACCGGCTGAAGGTGCTTTCACGAAAGTTTGTGGATGGTAAGTCAAAGCGACTCAATTATATTTGGACAAATTCTAAAATTAGGCCATTAAATGACTCTAATCAAGTGTTTTTAGATAAAATGAATCGAACTATCAAGAATCCTCCAAAATATTTAGAGAAAGAGTTTCATGATTTTTTTATAGAAAATCCTACGTTTATAAAAGGAGAGGATTTTATAGCTACTCCAAATGAGATGCTTTATGAAAAACATTTTTATAAGAATGGATCGCGAAAGTATGATGAGCCCGATTTTGTAAATAAGCCTCATGCATATGCTATACGTAGTCCAGAAGTTTTTGAAATTAAGCGACAGTCACAAAGGTTAGTTCGTCATCAAGACGAGAGATTTATTTCAAAAGCGAAAAAAAGTTTTGAGCAAATAAAGCGTTATAAAGAATTCATGACCTCCGATAATCCACAAAATAAGTATTATATTAAGCTTTATCTTGGAAAACTATATTCATCATTTGAATACACTTTGCTTATGGGGTCAATTAGTGAAAAACAAGAACATGCAGATTTAATTGAACGACTTACAAGTGATTTTGATTTTGACGAAATAAACCTGTTGACATATGAAGAACTTTTGGAAAGGCATGTTCGATTGTGTGACCGACTAGATGAATTTAACATATTTTAAAATTTATTATTAAACCTTAATAAAGAAAGAAAAATACTTATAATTATTAAAATTAAATTTCATGAAAATAGAGCTCAATTGTTATTAAAAAATTAAGGCATCCATAATAGTTTTTTCAACTATTTATAGATTTCAAGTTCAAATCTATCAGATTTTTGCTCCACTTTCGAAATTTGTATACTCAGCTGGTTTCGGCTCAACCATTGACGCAGATTGCAGGCACTGCTAGTTTCGGCTTTGCCGGCGTAATGCGCATTCACCGGTGGCTGAGCCGAAACTAACGCAGCTCAATTCTGCAACATCTCAAGCTCTATGATTTCGAATTTACATTCTAAACTCCCTCGGTTCTTGCAAAGCATTAGTGAGTAGGCATTTTTCTGCGGATTGCAAATCTTGAAGGGTGCATTGGGTTTCTTGGCAAGGTTTTTTTTGCATAAAGAGGGTGCGACCAATTCCGTTCACACAGCCTGATGAGAGAGGTGGTGTATGCCAAAGGCCGTTTTTGAGCCAAAAAATATTGCTGGAACTGGCTTCTATTATTTCGTGGTTGGTATTGAGGATGAGGGCATCATCAAAGTTATTTTCTTTGGCCCAAATGCTGGCCATAACATAAATAAGTGCGTTGCCAGATTTAAGATTGGCTAGTGGTCCGGGTGCTTTGCTCTGTTCCCAGTATACGCCTACTTTAATTGGCTGTAAAATGGGATTTGGTTCAAACCGAAATAGGGAGATGTGGTATTTGCTTTGGTTGCTGTTGGGGAGGTAGAAGCCCTCTGAATCTCTGTATAATACAAATCTGGCACGGAGGGTTTGTGTGTTTGGATGTTGGCTGCGAAATAGGGCGGCGTGTTGGAGAATTTCTTGGCAAAATTTTTCCTCATTTAACCCACAAAGTTCTATTTTTAACAAGGCGGCAGATTCGCTTAAGCGCTTGTAATGCAACGCTAAATGCGGTATGGTATCGGCCTGAACCAATAGGGTTTCGAATAATAAATCTCCGTAAAGAAATGCTCTTTCCATTAAAATGATTTGTTGGTAAAGGTAAATAGCTACATTTGCGCCACCAAAATAAAGTTTATTTTCATGAAAACAGTTTATATTGTATCGGCGGTTCGTACGCCCA